>JANLUE010000787.1:0-16055 GCA_031363325.1 Gemmataceae bacterium | reverse complement strand
CTAACGCCCCCCGGCTCGCCGTTCCGACAAAAACTCGGGTTTAAAAGGAACTACATATGTTCACGCGTCGATCCTTCCTGAAATTCGCGGCCGTGGCCCCGACGGTGCCGGTCTTCATTACGCGCACCGCACAGGCCACCGGCTCGGACAAGGATGGCCGCATCCTCGTGGTCGTCCAACTCGATGGCGGCAACGACGGGCTCAACACGCTCGTGCCGCTCAAGTGCGACGACTACGCCAAGCTTCGGCCAAAGCTGAAGATTGCCGAGCCGCACAAGTTCACGCCGGAGTTCGGGCTTCATCCATCGTTCCGCCAGATGGACAAGTTAGTCCAGGCGGGCCACGTGTTGGCGATTCCCGGGGTCGGATATCCGAACCCGAATCGTTCGCACTTCCAGAGCATGGCTGTCTGGCACACGGCCAAGACGGACATTGAAGAACACAAGGGCTACGGCTGGCTTGGGCGGGCGCTCGATTCGACCGGGGGCGATTCGTACACGATCTCGACCGACGTGCCGCGTGCCCTGCGCGGCCGACGCAGCGCCGCAGTCGCCCTCACGCGACTCGAGGATTTGACACTTGCCGATCTCGGCACCGTGAAGAACGCGGCCGGCCCGGAGGTCCAGCAAGACTTGCTCGCCTTCGTTCGTCGCCACGCGGTCGATGGGACGGCCGCCAGCGAGAAGATGGCCGCCCTCGCCAAGGGCACCGACGGCGCGAACTACCCGACCAACGGCCTCGGCGAACGGCTCAAGCTCATCTCACGCTTGCTCAAGGCCGACCTCGGCACGCGCGTCTTCTACACGGTTCAAGGCGGCTACGACACGCACGCCACGCAGGCCTTCTCGCATTCGAATTTGATGTTCGAGTTGGCCGGCGCGATCAACGCGTTCTTCGCCGACCTGACCGCCGCGAAGCTCGCCGACCGCGTGACGTTGCTCGCCTTCAGCGAATTCGGCCGCACGATCAAGGAAAATGGATCGGCTGGGACCGATCACGGCACGGCCGGAACCGCGTTCCTCGTTGGCCCAAAGGTCAAGGGCGGCGTGGTTGGCACGCTCCCGAGCCTGACCGACCTGACGGAAGGTGAACCGAAAATGACGACCGACTTCCGCCGCGTCTACTCGACGGTGCTTTCCGATTGGCTCGGCGTGAAGGGCGACACGCTCGGTGGGACCTACGAGCCCATGAAACTGTTCGCGTGAGCGGGCCACTCGCCCCGATCCTCCGTGGCCTCGCACCACGCTGCAGAGTCGAACCGGCTGCGTTACGAAGCCGGTTCGACTTTGCCACGGGGTTTGGCAAACCAACAGCGATCACTCTCGAAACCCAAACACGATCAAATCTGGTCAAAGTTCAGGTTACAATCCCCCTTCCGTTTCGAAGTGCAACTCATTCCTGACGCCCGATCCCTACATCAACTCAAAGCCCGCAACTTCAGCCCGACCCGAATTATGCCCGCCGTCGCTTTGCCAGTACTCGCCGCCGATCGGCTGCTGCGCCTCACGCCCACGGACGTGACGCGATTCGTTCGACAAGAACAGTGCGAACGCTTCCTGCGCTTTCGCATGGCCGAGCGAACCGGGCACAAGTTCATGGCCGAGTCCGATGTCATTCCCCAACGGATGACGCCGCTGCTCTCGCGATCGGGAAATGAATTCGAAGAGCGAGCGGACGCGGAGTTGCGGCGACATGGTCGGGTAATCGACTACGCGCTGGCCGCCGGCAAGTCGCACAAACGGCCGGCGAACAACGACGCGGTTGCCAACGAAGCACGCGACCTGATTCCCGGCCAGAGCGTCGTGCTCCTTCAAGCGCGACTCGAGTCGGAGCTTGGAAACTGGCTGATCCGTGGCGATGTCGATTTGATTCGGCTGAATCGCGATGCCGCCGGGGCGTTGACGATTGTCATCGCCGACTTGAAGGCGACGGCCGAGGCCAAGGTCGAACATCGCCTTCAGGTTGCGTTCTACCAATTGATGCTCGAAGCAATTCTGAAGCGGGCCGGCGTGGCTCATTCGCCAATTGAGACCGGCGTACTCTTCCGACCGCCGGTCGATCCGACGCCGGAGGAATTGGCCGATGCCGAACCATTGCTCGCCGCCGCGAAGGCCGCGTTCGGTTTCGACAATGTGCTGTACGAAGTCGTCGCCGATCCCGATGCGTACGTTCGATCGGCCCACGACCTCGTGCTCGCCGACGATTCAACGGCCCGACGCATCGCGGCCACGCCCTTCGACGACTTACCGTACTCGCTCACGTTCAAGTGCGATGGCTGTCTCTACGCCGAGTTCTGTTTGAAATGGAGCGTCGAGCACGACGACCTCTCGCTCTTGCCGTACATGACCGGAACCGACAAGAGCGCGCTGCGGCGAACGGGCGTCGCGACGATCAAGCACCTCGCCGGGCTCAAGGATTTTGCACCGGCCCCGCCGGGTGAGAAGTCGAAGGAACTGGTCGCCGCCTCCGGCCACGGGCCGATGGTCCAGGCCCTGGCGGCACTTGGCCCGTCGGGCCCCGGCTCGACGAGTTGATCCATCGAGCTCGCAAGTACCGGGAGTACATGCGAAAGGACGGGACGGTCGCGCTTGGGTACATTCCGGGACAGGGCAACAGTTCGCTGCCCATTTGTCGACCCGACCTGAATCCGAACCTCGTATGGGTCTACGTCGATGCCCGACAGGATTACCTCGAAGGACGCGTCTATCTGCTGGGCGCGAAGGTCGTCGCCTGCGCGAACGGCGTGCCGGTCGGCGAGCGCACGTTCGTGCGGATGACCGCCGGGCCGCCCGACTCGTCGGCCAAGGAACGGCAGCTGTTCGTCGACTGGACGCGCGAACTCTTGAAGGCGGTCGTTGGACTGGCTTCGAGTGGCGCACCGCTGGGAGAGAAAAAATCGGCCCCGATCCACGTCGTGTTCTTCGATCGCTACGATCAACGCGTGTTGCTCGAGGGGCTGGCCCGAAGCTTCCCGGCCGTCCTGAAGCAAACGCCGCCACTCTACGACTTCCTCACGCAACTCGCTGCGTTCGATTCGCCGATCGCCACGTTCCTGTCCGAAGAACTGCGAGCGACCAAGAACCTGCCGATGACGTGCCCGAGCTTGCAATCGGTCTCGACCTGGCTGAAGTTCAAATGGCACGAGCCACACGATTTTCGCACCGCGTTCAAGCGCGGCCTGTTCGACCACGTCGGCAAGCTGGACATCGACGGGCAATCCGAATGGGTCACACGGAGAGCGCGATTCAGTAGCTCGATCCCGCTCGAGTATGCGTACGTCGCCTGGGGTCGGGTGCCCGCGCCACGGCCCGGTCGGGGGGACGAATTCAAAGCGTATCGCGGGGCGACGATCGACTTGTTGCAGGCGTTTCAAGTTCGCCGACTCGAAGCGATCGAGCACGTGGCTTGCGACATTCAGGGGAACAAGAACACGCAGAAGACCCCCTTCGTTCTTCCCGACCTGGCCGGCTTCACCGACTCGGCCATCAGCCTCGCTCAAGCCTTGCACGAATTCGTGACGATCGAACGACTGGTCGAACTGGCCGACTGGAAGACGATTCGCCACGCCCCGCCCGAGCAACGCGTCCTGATGGGCCAGTGCTTTATCGTTCGCTATCTCGAATCGGACCAAACACCAGAAATCGCCGAGAAAAACCGCGACAACGCCCGCCGCGAGTCGATCCGCGAAACGTATCTGGCCGCGCACGAGGCCGCCAACCCGGGGGCCAAGTTTCAGCCGACCAAGGAGCAACGGGCCGAGTTCAAGTGGAGCGCCGAAGGCATGGTCGTTCGCTTGCGGATCGATTGCTCGGGAGTCGATTGCGACCTGACCGAGGCGCTTTTGCTCTCGACTTTCAAGGACGACGAACGTCTGGTCCTGAAGCCACGCTGGGAAGTCGATTCCCGGCTGCCGCTGGCCGACCAGAAGGAGTTCACGCCGACACCGAAACAGATGCTCTACGCGCCACGGGCGAAGCTCGTTCGACTCGAGGCGACGACCAAGGACGAAGCGGGCCGAGTGACCGAGGCATTCGCCGAGGTCGAACTGCTCGAGTCGCGTGGCGGCAAGGCGACCACGCCGTACGTCTTCTTTGCGTTTGCGAGGCCACTCGAAGAGGGCGAACAGTACACGATCGATGGCTGCCCGAACAACTGGTACGGCTACTTCTGCCACACAATCGTCGAAGGGGTTCGCGCCGGCCGACCGAACGTCCTGTACGATCGCCTGCTTGCTCCAGCGAGCGCTGGATCGCCGGGTTCGGTCGGCCAGCATCAATTCTTGGCCGGGCTCGACGCGTTCCACGCGGCCGGCCACTTGCACGGCTTCGAACCCGGCAAACGTGCGTTCATCGGCGAACACGCGACCACGTCGATCCTGCTCGTTCAAGGCCCGCCGGGGACGGGCAAGTCGTATTCCACCGCGTTCGCCGTGTTCGCGCGCATGCAGGACGCACTGCACGCGGGCCGGCCATTCCGAGCGTTCCTCACGTGCAAGACGCACTCGGCGACCGATGTCTTGTTGCGCAACGTTCTCGAAGTTCGCGCCAAGCTCTCCGACCTCCGCACCGCCGATCCGATCCTGTTCAGACTGTACTTCGACGCCCGACTGCTCGACGCGCCGTTGTTCCGTGTCGCGCCGAAGGAGCCGCCCCCGGCCGGTGTGGTCGCACTCTTCAGCGACGAAGAGCCGGACGACGACGCCCTGCCGCCACCCGACTTCGACGAACATGAATGGGCGATCGTCGCGGCCACGCCGGGCGGGACGCGGAAACTGCTGAAGGCCTGGTGGCCGAGGGATTTGTTCGGCCACGAACTGTGCGACTTGCTCGTCCTGGACGAAGCGTCGCAGATGAACTTGCCCGAAGCCCTGATGGCCGCGTTGCCGCTCGCCGCGAAGGCCCCGGTCATCGTGGTCGGCGATCACCGCCAGATGCCGCCGATCGTCAAGCACGATTGGGCCGGCGAGGCCCGGCGGACCTTTCAGCAATACCAGGTCTACGAGAGCCTGTTCGACCTGTTGCGCGAACAAGGCCAGCCGATGATTCGGTTCGAGGAGAGCTTCCGCCTGCACGCCTCGATGGCCGAGTTTCTGCGCCGCGAAATCTATCGGCACGACGGCATCGCGTATCACTCGAAACGGCGCGACTTACTCGCGGCGCGGGAAGTCGACGATCCGTTCACGCGGGCCGTCCTCGACCCGGAATATCCGTTGGTGGTCGTCACGCACGCGGAAGCGTCGAGTCAACTTCGCAATCCGTTTGAGCAAATCTTGCTCGACCCGGTGTTGCGCTTCCTGGCGAGTCAGGCCGGCCATGGGCTCGATCCGACGGACGGACTCGGCGTGGTCGTGCCGCACCGGGCGCAGCGGGCGGCCCTGCAACAAGCCTTCCCCGAGTTGAACATCATCGATCCGCGCACCGGCCTGCCGAGTCGCTCCGCGATCGATACGGTCGAACGCTTCCAGGGCGGGGAACGGACGGTCGTGATCGTGAGTGCGACCGAAAGCGACCCCGCCTACATCCTGGCGTCCGCCGGGTTCTTGCTCGACCCACGGCGCTTGACCGTGGCCGTCAGCCGCGCGAAGCGCAAGCTGGTGCTGGTGGCCGCGAAGTCCGTGTTCGCGCTATTCAGCCCGGACGCCGAGACGTTCGAGAACGCGCAACTCTGGAAGAACCTGTTGCGCCGAACCTGCACAACGCGCCTCTGGGACGGTGAACGGGCCGGCCAGGCCGTGACCGTATGGGGCGGACGGGCCGAACAAGGGAATTGATCGTTGCGCAGCCGGAAGGGCTGCGCCGAACCCAGGGCAGTGCGAACGCCACGAGTCAACGGCCCGGCAATCGAAGTGCCATTTTTAAGCCGCGAGGCGCTCGCCGAATCGCGTGGAACGATCGACGCGTCGCCATGATGGCTAGAGTTCGAATCGATTCTCGGTTATGCGTCGTTCGCTCCCAGGTCGCACCCCATGTGTGGCGAAGTCCTTGAGATACATGGCCAACACGGGTACCAGCCGCTTGTCTTTGCGTTCCACCAACTCGTCCAGATTCGACCGGGGCAATTCGCCGCTGCACGCCGCGAATTGGGCCGACGGGAGTGTATGGGAATCGAACCCACTGAGAGCTTTGTTCAAACCCCCCACAGGTTTTGAAGACCTGGGCCGTCACCAGACGTGCAAACACCCCCACCACAAGCTCCCGTATTGTACAGTCGGCGCTTCCACTTGGCGGGCACGCGTGCGATAATCCCCTCTCCACCCTTCGGGAGTTCCGATGCGTCGACTATTCCTGATGGCTTTCCCGTTGTGCATCCTTGGATGCGGCCCCAAGGAAACGCCGACCCCACCAATCGCGCCGATCGAGGGAGACATTGATTTTACCGGCTGGCCGGCGGCGATGGCCGAGCCCTACCTGATTTCAACTTCGGAAATCGTGTACTGCGTTCAGCCACGAGCGCAGAAAATTCACGGACCGCATGTGGATCGGTCAATCGTCGTGCGAACCAACCCGGAAGCGATCGACGACTTCCGGGCCCGTCGGCCACTGGCGGTTGGTTCGACGGTCGTCAAGGAGAAGTGGCCGAATGGTGTCGTCGGCGGTCGGCCGCCCGAATACGGGGCGATGATCAAGCGCGAAGCGGGCTACGATCCTGCCAACGGCGACTGGGAGTATCTGTTCTTCACGGGTGGCGACCAGCCACGCATCGAACGCGGTCGCCTCGAGACGTGCATCGACTGCCATTGCGGCGCGGCAGGCAGCAACCACTTGTTTCGGACGTATTTGAAGTGATGACATCGGCGCTTCCATTCGACGGGCGGGCGCGTGATAGTCTTCCTTGCCCTCGCCCACCGGAGGTGCCGGAGCTTCACGATGTCACGCGCGAGTGGGCCGACCCGAAGCAATTCGTCCGGCCCGCCAGCGTGCCCGGCTACGAGATCATTGAAAAACGCGGACGTGGCGGGATGGGGGTCATTTACACGGCTCGCCACTTCGGCCTAAATCGACTGTGCGCCTTGAAGATGATTCTGGCCGACGGCCTCGCGGGCGAGATTCAGCAGTCTCGCTTCCGCACCGAGGCACCCGCGCCTTTCCCTAAGCTGACCCTTTCGCCCATCGTCGGAACGCGTTCGTGAAATTCATCAACCCGGCCGTTCGGAAGGAAATCGACGCGGGGCGTACGTTGCGGCTCGATCTGGGTTGCGGGCGGCGGCCACGAGCCGAGCACTTTGGGGTCGATTGGATCGAGATGCCGGGCGTCGATGTCGTCACCAATTTGAATGAGCCGCTCTCGGAGTTACCCGACAATTCGGTCGAGCAGATCTACACGCACCATACTTTCGAGCACGTGGAGAACTTCCTGCCGCTCCTGAAGGAGATTCACCGCGTCGTCGTCCCGAACGGACGGATCGAGGTCATCACGCCGCACTTTTCGAACCCCTACGGTTTTTCGGACCCCACGCACGTACGGTTCTTCGGGCTGTACACGTTCTTTTACTTCGCCGACGAGGGGGACCAGCCGCGCCGCAAGGTGCCAACCTTCTATCTGCCCGAACGATTCACGGTCGAATCGGTCAAGGTCACGTTGATGCCGACGTTCTTCCTCGTGAAGCCGGTTCGTCGCTTGCTTGGCCGGGTCTTCAATTCATCGATCAACATGCTCGATCGATATGAACGATCGTGGTGCCGGCGCTTTCCGGCCGACAGCATCAAGTACGTGCTCCGCGTCAAGAAGCCGTAAGATATCGGGGCCTTTCCCCATCGGACCCACGCCATGCGTTCCGCGCTCTTACTTGCCCTGGCGACGGCCGCACCGGTGCTCGGCGACCCGCCGCCCGACGACCTGTTCCCGCTCAGCGTTGGTCGTTCGTGGACCTATCGTGTGGGCGGGCAACTCGAACGATTCACGGTGCGTGTCGCTCGGAAGGAAACGGTCGGCGAACTCGAGTGTTTCCGCCTCGAAGGCAGTCTCGGCGAACGGATCGTCGCGTCGGAGCTGGTGGCGTGGACTTCGGACGGCCTGTGCCGGGCTCGCGTCGAACGGGAAGACGTCTCGCCCCCGGTTTACTTCCTAAAGTTGCCCGGTGACCACCCCAAGCAAGCCTGGAAATCGACGTACAAGCTCGGCCCGCGCGATGGCGCCGCTTCGTTCACGACCGAGGCGGACGCGGTCGAAGTGCCGGCGGGCAAATTCAAAACGGTCCTCGTGACCGCCGAAATGACCGATGGCCCGTCCCGCCTCCGCACGCGCGCCTGGTACGCGCCGGGCGTCGGCCTTGTGAAGCAAACCGTCGAGGAAGGGAAGCGAACGACGATGTTGGAACTGGAGAAATAGGTTGGTTGAGGCCGCTACCGACTCGACTGTTAGCCGCGAGGCGCTAGCCGAGCGCGTCACGCACCTTGAGTGGAGGACACAAACCAATTGTTACGTGCATTTTTATTCGATTCGAGATGTCCACCCAAGGAGCGTGACCCGCTCGGCTCGCGCCTCGCGGCTAACAGTCGCATCGATCATCGGCAGCGCCTTCGATCGGCAGTCGAAGCGCCCCGAAGTTCAACCGAACCCGATGCTCATGCGCTTGCTCGCCGAATGGGAGCGCGAACGGAAATCCCATTGAGTCCGACCTCGGGCCTGGTATCATCCCACCACACAGACGAAGGACCGCGCCGTGAGTCGGAAACGTGCGATGTTGCTCGGCATTCTGGTCGCGGGGCTCGTCGCGTGGATCGGCCTTCAATGGGTCCTCGAATCATACGATCGGCCATATGCACGCATCGAAAATGGCTTGTACATCGGTAGCGCCGTCGACAAGCCGCCGCGTGGCACGCAAGCGGTCGTGAACCTTTGCGGCCGCCAGGACACTTACACTGTTGAAGCCAGTCTCTGGGAGCCCGTGTTCGAAGGCGGCCAGGAACCGACGCTCGATTGGCTTCGCCGGGTTGTGGCCTTTATCGACGAACAACGTCGAGCGGGCCGCACGACCTACGTGCATTGCCTGGCGGGCATGAACCGCAGCGGGGCAGCGGTCACCGCCTATCTGATGTTCGAGCACGGTTGGGGCCGCGACGAAGCCGTCGCGTTCGTGCAATCGAAGCGTCCCGAAGTCCAACCGAACCCGATGCTCATGCGTTTGTTGGCCGAATGGGAGCGCGAACGGAAATCCCATTGAGCTCGCCCGTTCGCCTTGGTACTATTCCATCCTCACCCGAAACTCTCTTACCTGGAACCCATCATGAATGTCACCCGTCTGTTCGCCCTGTCCGCGATCGTCGCGTTCGCATCGGCTTTGGCCGCGCGAGCCGAAACCAAGATCGAACTCAAGGGCACGCACCTGTGTTGCGGGGCCTGCGTCAAGGCGGTCGGCGACATCCTCAAGAAGGTCGACGACGTGAAGGGCAAGTGCGATGCGAAGGCCGGGACCGTGACGATCACCGCCAAGGACGATGCGGCCGCCCAGAAGGCCATCGACGCCCTGGCCGCCGGGGGTTTTCACGGCGACACCGGAAGTAAGACGATCACCATCAAAGACGATAGCGGCGTGAAGGCCGGCAAGGTGAAGTCGCTCGAACTGACTGGCGTTCACAACTGCTGCGGGGCCTGCAACTCGGCCATCAAGAAGGCGCTGAAGACGGTTGACGGCGTCAAGGGCGATACGGCCAAGGCCCGGACCGACACGCTCGAAGTGACCGGCGACTTCGACGCCGAAGCGGTCGTCAAGGCGTTGAACGCGGCCGGGTTCCACACCAAGGTCAAGAAATAGTTCGTCGCTATACTTTCGGGATGAACCGCACTCTCCTCACGATGCTCGTCCTGGTCGCCCCGCTGTTCGCGGGCGATTCGGACGAGCTTTTCGTTGCCAAGCCGCTCACCGAAAAGAAGAGCTTCACCCCAGGCATCGAAGGGCCGGCCTGCAACGCGGCCGGCGATCTCTTCGTCGTCAACCTCAAAAAGAACGGCGATATCGCGATCGTGACGCCGGCCGGCAAGACCGACTTGTACGTTGAACTGCCGGGCAAGAGCGTCGGCAACGGCATCGTGTTCGATCGCAAGGGCTCGATGTACGTGGCCGACTACGTGGGCCACAACGTACTGCGAATCGATCCGAAGACCAAGAAGATCGATGTCTTCGCCCACGAACCCAAGATGAATCAACCGAACGACCTGGCCATCGGCCCCGACGACACGCTTTACGCCAGCGACCCGAACTGGGAGAAGAGCACGGGGCAAATCTGGCGGATCGGCACCGAGGGCAAAGTGACGAAACTCGCGGGCAACCTGGGGACCTCGAACGGCATCGAAGTAAGCCCGGACGGCAAGACGTTGTACGTCAACGAGTCGGCCCAGCGCAACGTGTGGGCGTTCCCGATCAAGGCCGATGGCACCGTTGGCGAGAAGCGACTCGTCAAGAAATTCGAGGATCACGGCTTCGACGGGATGCGTTGCGATGTCGACGGCAATCTGTACATCACGCGCTACGGCAAGGGCACGGTCGCGAAGATGTCCCCCGACGGCAAGATCTTGAAAGAGATCGACGTGCTGGGCAAACAGCCGAGCAACATCTGCTTCGGCGGCAAGGACGGCCGAACGGCCTACGTCACCGAGGTCGAACACTGCCGGGTCGTAAGCTTCCGCGTCGATCGCCCGGCCCTTGCCTGGGAACGAATGCGGGCGAAGTAATCTCGCCGCTCGAACCAATCCACGCACAATACCTCCATCTAAATCGGCCCAATACTTGAATCGAGCCAGCCATGACGCGGGGTGAGCAGTTCGCCGGGTTGACCGTGGCCATCGTCACGCCGTTCAAGAACGGCGAGGTTGACTATGCCGAAATCGGCAAGCTGGTGAACTGGCACGTTGAACAGGGAACCGATTGTCTCGCCCCGGCCGGCACGACCGGCGAGTCGCCGACGCTCGACCACGAGGAACACGAGCGGGTCGTCGCGTCCGTCTGCGAACACGCCCGGGGTCGAATCAAGGTGATGGCCGGCACCGGCTCGAACTCGACCAAGGAAGCGATTCGCTTGACGAAGGCGGCCAAGAAGGCCGGTGCCGACGGTGCGCTGGTCGTCGGGCCGTACTACAACAAGCCGACCCAGGAGGGGTACTTCCAGCACTTCGCGGCCATCGCCGACGCGGTTGATTTGCCGATCTGCCTTTACAACATCCCCGGCCGAACCGGCTCGAACATTCTCCCCGAAACGATTGCTCGGATCGCCGACCGCTGTCCGCAACTCGTGGCCGTCAAGGAAGCGACCGGTTCGCTCGATCAGGCCTCGCAAGTCGCGGCCCTGTGCGATGTCGCGATTCTCTCGGGCGACGATTCATTGACGCTGCCGCTCCTGAGCATCGGTGGTCGGGGTGTGGTGTCAGTCGTCGGGAACATCGTGCCGCGCGACATGAAGGCGCTGGTCACCGCGTTCCTGAACGGCAAGGTGGCCGAGGCCCAGAAGTGGCACCGTAAACTGTTCCCGCTCTGTCGAGACATGTTGAGCGTGGCAACCAATCCGATTCCGTTGAAGGCCGCACTCGCCTTGCTCGGACGCGGTACCGGTGAACTCCGCTTGCCGATGACCCCCCTCGACGAAGCCGGCCGCGACAAGGTGCGAAAGACGCTCGTGCAGTATGGGTTGCTGACTTAAGCTGGAACGGCTCGGCGACTTTCATTCCGCTCGATCAAACGTCGGGCGGCGACAAGTAGTTCCTCGTCCGCAATGTCCCAGACGTTGCCTTCGGGGTTCGTCGCTTGGGCGAGGTTGGCGAGAAGTTGACCGAGCCGCCAATCTGGAAAGAGTTCCCGGAGCTCGCCGACTGCGGCAAGCAGTTCGTCGTCGAATGCGGTTTTCATGGCACAATGTCTCCGATCTTGGGCATCGAACCGACTGGATACGGCAAATCGTCGACAATTTCGACGTTAACAAGTGTACCTGGCGAGCGCAACGCAATTCTCGTCGCTCGCGTGACACCATTGTTGATGATCAATTCACCGTCGGAGCCGCGACTGACTTCCAGAGTGGGGATGCCCTTTGTCGACGACCCGAATTGAGCAATCTGCCGCTGAAGCTTGCAAGGATCCGCTCCCGTTCGACGCGATGCGGGCAACCGAAGCGTTCGAGGATCGACGGCAACGAATAGGCGTGGGCTCATCGCTTGATCGTATCGGGCGAAAACAATTGACAATAGTTCAATTCCAATTCGCCCACATCTTGCTATTCATCGGCCAATCGTCTCAGCACTCCAAGGTTCACCGGGTCCATCGGCTTACCGGCCTCGTTCTCTTTCGGCGTCTCCAGGATCATCGGGTGTTTGGCGAAGCGGGGGTCGTTCACCAGCAGCCGAAAGGGTTCCAAGCCGAGATGGCCCTGGCCAATGTGCTCGTGGCGGTCGACTCGGCTACCGAACGGCTTCTTGCTGTCGTTGACGTGGAACACCTTCAACCGCTTCAGGCCGATCACTCGGTCGAATTCGGCGAACGTCCGTTGATACTCGGCTTCTGGAGCGAGCGGATAGCCGGCCGCGAAGGCATGGCAGGTATCGAAACAAACACCGAGCCACTTGGAATCGCGGACTCGATCGATGATCGTGGCGAGGTGTTCGAAGCGATGCCCCAACGACGAGCCCATGCCGGCCGTGATCTCCAGCAGCACTTTGAGCTTCACATCGAGCCGGCGTTCGCGAACTTCGTCCAGCGCTCGGGCCACGTTCGCGAGGCCAACATCTTCGCCGGCCCCGACGTGGGCACCGGGATGCGTAACCAGATACTTCAAGCCCAACAGTTCCGCCCGATCGACCTCGCCGATGAACGATTCGACCGATTTGCGCCAGAGCGTCGCGTCGGACGTTGCGAGGTTGATGAGGTAGGAATCGTGGGCCGTTGCACCCTTCAAGGAGTTCTTGCGAATGGCCCCGCGAAACTGTTTCGCTTCGTCGTCCGAGATCTGCCGGGCCGCCCATTGCGACGGACTGCGCGTGAAGACTTGCACGGTCTCCATGCCAAGCTCGCCCGCCTCGTCGGCGGCCGCGTGAAATCCCGCCGCGATCGAAAGGTGGGCACCGAAAAGGGGCATGTCAATCCCCGTGCGGATGGCCGTTGTTCACCGCCTTCGGGGGCGAGTTGAGCAGGCTCCGCTCCAGCACTTCCTTGGCCCGATCGAACTCCGGTTGCCAGGTGATCTCCGGCGAGCCGTTGGCCATGCAATCGCGGACCTTCTCCAACGTGTTGCGGGCCATGTGGGGGCACTTGTTGCAGGCGCAGGTGATCCCGGGCACCGGGTGATACCGATGCCGGGGCACCTTGTTCTGCATCTGCCACATCATGTTCGCTTCGGTGGCGACGAGCAGGTCAGTCGGTTCGGCCAGGCCGGCGAGGTACTTCAACATCGCCTCGGTCCCGCCGATGTAGTCCGCGTGGGCCAGGATGTTGGCCGGGCACTCCGGATGGGCGATCGTCCTGGCGGCCGGCATCTGCTTCTTCAATTTCAACAGGTCGGTGACGCTGAAGATCTCGTGGACCATGCACGAGCCATTCCACAGGATCATCGGCCGGCCGGTGACTTCGCTGAGGTAGCGCCCCAAGTGCTGATCCGGGACGAAGAGAATCTCGAATTCCTCGGGCACGCGGCGAATGACTTCCTCGGCGTTGCCCGATGTGACGACCCAATCCGAAAGGGCCTTCACCGCCGCCGAACTGTTGATGTACGTGACCGTTTGAAACTTGCGGCCGTTGATGCGCAGCATCTCTTGATACTTATCGAGCTTGTCGGCCGGGCACGAATCGGACAGACTGCAACCGGCCGCGAGATCGGGCAGGAGCACCTTCTTCGCCGGGTTCAGCATCTTGGCCGTCTCGGCCATGAAGTGGACGCCGCAAAACACGATGACCGGCGACTCGACCTTGGTTGCCTCGCGCGCGAGCTTCAGGCTATCCCCCGTGATGTCGGCGAGTTCCTGTATCTCGCCTTCCTGATAGTAATGCGCCAGGATCGTCGCCCCGATCCGCGACTTAAGCGACTTGATCTCGGCGACAATGTCGAGGGCTGTTGAGGTCATTGAGAGACTCCATCAACTCGATCTCACAGGCCTTGTGGGACAGGTTTTTAACCTGTCCTGCAGGGCCAATCATCCTTCACGCCAATTCGTTCGGTCATGTAGGACAGGTTAAAAACCTGTCCCACATGACCTGCGCCGAAGAAACGTCACGTCCCTTCGTCCTCGCGCCACACGCGGAAGCCGAATCCGTTCAGGTCGACTTCCTCGGCGCGTTCGCCTTCGCCCGTTCGTTCGATTCCCAGCCGCAGGAAGGCCCAGACGCTCGCTTTTTCGCCGGCGTGATCGTAGCCGTGCGCGTCCGCGTCGCCTTCGATCATCCACCACCAGGAACGCCGATCCTGGCCGCTGTCGCTCGCTTCTTCCTGCCAGCCCTTCAACACGCGCTCGGCCGCCTGGATCGCCGCCTTGTATATTTTCACGTCGGTGACGTGCAAGCGCAGTTCGTCCGGTTGTTTCTCGAACTCGACGCCGGTCAGGCCCTTGACCACGTCGAACAGCCGATGTTCGATGGCCATGCACCGCCAGGGGGCCCACATATAGAAGGTCACGCCCGGCCCGTCGAACGCCATGCCGTACAATTCGATGCGCATCCGCCACTCGTGAAGGGGGCTAGGGTTATCCTACCCGTGGACGGCAAGACCGGCCGACAGTTCCCGCCGAATGCGCTCAATCGACTCGACGCCGACCGACATGCGAATCAACCCCTCGGTAATCCCTTGCCGACGCTTTTCGTCGACCGGTTCGAATCGATGCGAAGTCGCTTCGGGGTAACTGATCGTCGTTTCCGCGTGACCGAGCGAGGGCGTGAAGGGAATCCCCGGTGCCTGCCGCATGAATCGGTTGACGGCCTCGCGGCCCGCCAACTCGAAGCACAACATGTGGCCAAACGATTCGCTAAACAGTCGCCGCGCCAAGTCGTGGTCCGGATGATTGGCCCGGCCCGGATAGAAAACTCGCGCCACGCCCGGCTGATCGGCCAACCAGTTGGCGACGGAGTTTGCGTTGGCGCACGACGCACGCACGCGCAATTCGAGGGTCGGCAAGCTTCGTTCCGTCTGCCAGCAATCGAACGGATGCGCGTTCATCCCCCAGGTACTAACGATCGCCGACACGCTTGGAAGTAGACTCGGGTCCGAGCCCGCCAGAACGCCGAGCGTCACGTCCGAGTGGCCGCCGATCAATTTTGTCAGGCTCTCCATCACGAGGTCGGCCCCATGTTCGAGCGGCCGATACAGGATCGGCGTCGCGAACGTGTTGTCGACGACGAACTTCGCTCCGTGCCGATGCGCCAGTTCGGCGAGCGCCGGCAAATCGACCGTTCGACACAGGGGATTCGACATCGTCTCGGCGAACAGGATCTTCGTTGGCTCCGCGAGAACTCGCTCGACCGCCGCGAGGTCGGCGCAATCGACGAACGTCGCGGTTACGCCAAACCGGGCCAACTCCTGACGAAGCAACTTGGTCGTGCGGCCATAGAGTTGGTTGCTGGCAACGATGCGATCGCCAGCCGAGACGTTCGCCAGAAACGCGGCGGTGAGTGCCCCCATGCCGGAGCCGGTCACAACCGCCCACTTCGCGCCTTCGAGTTCGGCGAGGCGATCGGCGAGCGACTGGGCGTTCGGATGACCATCGCGCGCGTAGATGAACCCCGGCTCGTGCCCGTCCATGACTCGGTCGAGCGCGTCGAGGTCGGGCAAGCGATAGACGCTGCCCGGATAGAGCGTTGGAACGAGCGGGGCCGATGGGCCAAATGGAGAGCCCATCACTTCTTCGTCATTTCTTCGAGCAAACCGTCGAGGGCCGCCGCCTGCTTCTTGCCTTCGTACGTCTTCATCAACTTGCCGTCGCGGTCGAAGACATGCACGATCGGCGGGGCCGAGTGATAGAGCTTCTCGTCGCCCGGCTTCTCGCCGCGATCCTTGTCTTCCAGGATGAAATTCTGGAACGTGGCCTTGTTCTTCTTCAAGAAGTCGAGCGCCTTTGCCTTATCTTCGGGCTCGTCCACGGTCAGCGAG
>JANLUE010000780.1:0-6119 GCA_031363325.1 Gemmataceae bacterium | reverse complement strand
CGGATTTGATGCGCCACCGAAGTCGCGACCGAGGACATGTATACTCGGGATTTGTCAGCATCCGCAAGAAACCATTTTGAGACCTTTTTGATGTAGTCAGTCGCGAAAGCTTGGTCAGCCGCGCTGATCGATTTGTTGGAGCTTAGCGCCATGTCAATGTCCGCATAACGTTTAGCGTCGACTGCAGCAGCGTTAAGCGCATCGGCGACGTTTGTCCGACAATCTACAATCTTGAAGAATTCTTCTTCAGAGAACTTCTTTGAAACATGCCATTCGGGCACAAGTCCGCTTGGATCATGTGAAGCGATCGGGTTGTTGGCAGTCGCCTGATAGAAGTTGCTTTCGTTTCGAGTCGAGCCAATCGGATCAGTTTGCAACCACCGGCCGAGCGTCGGCGAATCTTCCCGTCGACGGAAGCTGAAAACTGCTCCATCCGCATCCCATCGCCCGCCCTGGTGCAGATATTTCCAACCGTAGCTGCTGGAGGCGCGCGAGCCCCAAGCTCCTGTCAAAACCGTGAATGCTCCAAACGCGTCGTACTGGAACCGCTCCTGCACCGTTCCCGACGTGTCGATCAGGGCCGTCACGTTGAAGTTCGCGTCCTGGGCCACGTACAGCCGCTCCTCGAGGGAGCCGTTCGAGTCCGCGTCGCGGTCGCGGGCAATCAGGGCGTCCACGTACACGGGGCTCCAGGCGTAGGAGAGGCGCGTCGTGCCGCCGACGCGTTCTTCGAGCACTTGCCAGGCGGCCGAATAGTAGAGGTCCGTGGTCGTGCCGCTGCGGGTCTCGCGCGTGCGGCGGCCGAGGCCATCCCACTGGTACGTGGCCAGGGTCGTGCCGCCCGAGTTCTTGACCTCGGCCAGCCGGTTCCAGGCGTCGTACTTGAACGTCCGGCCCGTCTCGTCCTTGGTCAGGTTGCCGTTCGCGTCGTAGGTCGGGGTCGTGGCGCTCGCGATCGACGTAATCTCGTTCTGCTTGTTGTGGCTTCGGCTCTGCGCGGTTCCGTTGGTGGTCTGGCTGTCGAAGTTGCCCAGGGCGTCGAAATCCCAGGCCTGGCTGCGCGTGGCCGCGCCCGTGAGCCCGGTCTTGGTACCGTTCAGGGTGCCCCGCTGCATGGACGTGATCTGGTTCAGGTTGTCGTAGGCGTACAGTTCGCTGTCCGCACTGCTCAACGCATTTTCCTTGTACAGACGGTTGCCGTCCCGGTCGTACCCGTAGTAGAAGCGGTCCTTGGCCGTCGGGGTGCTCGTCGTCCAGCGCTGGTCGATCACCCGCCCCGCAAAGTCGAGGCCCGTGTACTTGTCCCCGGCCGCGCCGTCCGATTCGCCGGTCTGCTTGATGTAGGTGAGGTCCACGCCGGACTGGGCGTGGCCGCGCTTCACCACCGTGCCCAGTCCCAGGTAATCGTAGCTCTCTAGAGTCGTGCCGCCGTCAGTGATCGAGGTCAGCCGCGAGATGTTGTCGCCGAGGCCGGTCGCGTAGTTGTAGGTCAACGCCCGCCCGTTTGGATAAGTGAGCGTTGTCAAGCGACTGTGATTCGTCGATCCGCTTGGTGCGAACGAGTAGGCGTATTGGACGTTCGGGGACGAGCCGGTGTTGACCGACCCGGAGGCCGCCTGGTACTCCTTGGTCAGTTGCCCGAGCCGGTCGTACTCGCGTTGGACCTGGTTCACGACGTTGCCCGCCGACGAGGCGTCGTAGGTGGTCACCCGGTAGGCGTTCCCCTGCCCGTCGTATTCAATCTCCACGCGCCGGACCGTTCCGTCAACCCCACTTCCCAGAGTCGTCACCGCATCGACGGTGAATCGGCCCAAGACGTCTTCGGCGAGGACCATCTGCGGCACCTGATCGATGAATTCGTACAGGGCCATTACAACGTCGAACGCCCGCACCAGGCCCTCGAAAACCGCACCTTGCCAGAGGCCGCCGAGGATCGACCCGCGGAGTTGGCATTTCCCGGCGGGAAAGTCGTCTGCGCCGAGAAACTCGGCGGGCTGATCAAGCAGTATCGCCGGGTGGCGTGACGTTGGTCGTTGAAAATGCAATACACCACGCATTGGCAATTGTTGATGCGTTGCAGGCGGCCAGCTGTCGCGGAGCGGAGTAATTGCAAAGGAAGGGTCTCACTGACGAAATTCATTTTCGGAATCCTTCATGAATTGGTCGAGAGCGCTCGACCGGCCGAGAACGCTGGATTCGGCATTGTCAATCCACTTAGCCAGTTCAGCGCAAGGAGTTTTAGCGAGTCGGTAATCACTGATGAATCGTAATACACTTCGATCCGACGTGTTGAACGCTACGTGGCCCAATGTCGTAAACGCTAGCAATCGTTCCTCATCATTACACCCGTCTTGAATAAAAGTGATGAGCAGAGCGACAAATAGCCTACAGCCACGAGGTAGTCCGGCCAGACCAATGAGCACGCTCATTCGTTCGTTCCGACTCGACGACTGAAGTCGCGAAGCAACGTAATTGATGTCGTGCATTTGATTGGAATCAAAGTACTCGTTAATCCAAAAGGCGCTCCGCCCGAACTTCTTAGTGAACATTTCGTCTAGTTCACCTAACAGTGCATCGCTCTCATTGTGAACACGTTGACACTCATCAAGGAGACGAGCCATCTCGCGACACAACGTCTCATGATCGACCGGGCCGTGATCTGCCGAGTTACCGGACTGTTGCATGGCAACTCGCCTCAATTGCTAATCCCGAAGTAAAATACGACTGTATGCAATTCGACCTATACAGCTAAGCGAACATATCCATTTGTACGAATATGAACTGTTCGAAAGAGCCCTTAGACCTACACTGCCACCAAAATACGACACTCCTCACTGGACGCGACAGCGAATCTGGGCGGACTGAGGCGAATGGGTCTATTTGCCAGTGGTATTTCGCCATTCCGTCCTGTGGACACCTACTCGGGCTCCAGCCGAGAGATCCCGATCCTAACGTGATGCGGAATCACCGCATTTTCTCGTTCGGAATCGCCCAAACTCCCTAATTGCCTGTCGCGTCCAGCGAGGACTGTCCAGAATACCCTTCATTTCTAGGGGCATGGTGCGGCAACGAAACAAGCCTCAACGGCTATGGCACAAATGGACCACACTCTTTCGCAAAGCGTGCCGTTAGATCGCTTAGTAGTTTCTTGTGTGCCTTCTGTTCGGCTTGCAAGTCAGTGATAAACTGATTAATGATATGACCAATTTGTGCTTCTCCAACCCCATCAGCTCGGCCGAGGAGGTTTAGGAGCCGCCGCATCTCCTTGTTTTGAATATCAAGTAAGAGTTTCCCTGCATCGATCTGCGCCCGGAGAGCAGTACACTTCGCAATCCTCTTTTTTGCCAGGTCTGCGCGGCACTTTGCGAGTTTGTCTGCACCTGCTTTTACCGCTGACGCACCGGCGGCGACCAAGATTTCAGAGATCGCCCAGGCACCGGTCACGAATACTGCACCGACTACGCCGGCACCTATGTCATCTTCCAATTTGCGCGGAGGGAATGTGCCGGTATCACCCGGCGCGGGAGCTTGGGCTGTTCCGGCGCCTGGGCCGAAAAGAATAAACCCACCGACCGCAACTCCGACGATTATCGGAATAAAGAAGATTGTTCCGGATGGATCCAAGAACACTGTCGGACTGTCTCCGTAGGCTTGATATAAGTCTACGGTTCCGCCGTTGAATCCAATCGGATCCAATTGAATCCACCTCCCCAGTGTCGGTTTGAGATCCCGATTGCGGAACCCGTAGATGCCCGAATCGTTGTCAAGTCGACCGCCCTGATGGTTGTAGTTCCAGGCGTGCGAGCTGGACGACCGCGTGCCCCATGAGGCGTCATAGATCCCGACCGTGCCGTACGGGTCGTTCAGGTAGCGCTCGACCACGGTGCCCGAGGTGTTAACCAGCGCTGATACATTGAAGTTGGCGTCCTCGAGCGGGTAGAGCCGCTCGTCTAGCGAGCCGTTGGCGTCCGTGTCGCGATCGCGGGCGATCATCGCGTCAACGTAGACCGGGCTCCACGCGTAGCTCAACGTCGCCGAACCACTGACACGCTCTTCGATGACTTGCCACTGATTCGAGTAGTATTGGTCGGTGGTCGTGCCGCTGCGGGTTTCCTGGATGCGGCGTCCTAGGGCGTCGGGCTCGTAGATTGCGAGTGTAGTGCCGCCGGAATTCTTAACGCGGATCAAGCGATTCCATCCGTCATACTCAAATGTTCGACCTGCTTCATCTTTTGTTTGGTTGCCATTCGCATCATACGTAGGCGTGGTCGCGCCGCTAATGGCGGTCATCTCGTTTTGTTTGTTGTGCGTCCGTGTTTGCGCCGTACCATCGGTGGTTTGCGAATCGAAGTTGCCGAGCGCGTCGAAATCCCAGGACTGCGAGCGCGAGGCGGACCCAGTGAGGGCGGTCTTCGTGCCGTTCAAGGTGCCGCGGCTGAAATTTGTAAGCTGATTCAAGTTATCGTACGCGTACAGTTCGCTGCGCGTGCTACTGACGAGATTTTCGCGGTAGAGTCGGTTGCTGTCGCGGTCGAAGCCGTAGCTGAATCGCTCGACGTCGGAAGAACTGGCTCGCCAGCGCTGGTCGGCCACCCGGCCGAAAGCGTCCAGACCGATGTACTTGTCGCCGGCCGAGCCGTCGGACTCGCCAGTTTGCTTGACGTAGGTCAGGTCGATGCCGGGTTGTGAGTGAGAGCGAATCACGACCGTGCCGAGGCCAAGGTACGAGTAGCCTTCGAGGGTGGTTGCGCCGTCGGTGATGCTCGATAGACGCGAGATGTTGGAATCAAGGCCTGAGGCGTAGTTGTAGTTCAGCACCCGCCCGTTCGGGTAGGTCGTGCTCGTTGGTCGGCTATGATTCGCTGCACTGGCCATTTCGCTGAACGCGTACTGGACCTTGGGCGATGTCGAGGTATTCACCGCACCGTTGACGGCTTGCCACTCCGTCGTCATCTGACCCAAGCCATTGTAGCCGCGCTGGACCTGGTTCACAATCGAACCCGAAGTAGCCGCATCGTAATTTGTCAGCAAATACGGGTTGCCCTGGCCGTCGAAGGCCGCTTCCATTCGGCGAATCGACCCGTCCACACCGGAGCCGAGGGTTGTGATCGCGTCCGACGTTTGAACTCGCCAAGGTGGTCCAGTTTCAGCAACAACCTCGCCCACTGCTTCGCGTGCTCGAAGAACCTCAACAACATCGACCTGCTGATGACACTCGGCTACGACTTCCGCACCGCCGTCGCCATCCTGCAACGCCTGCTCGAACGCCACGAATCCCGCCGACCCAAGGCCGATGCGACGCCGGCGGCCGGGTAGACCGCCTCGAAAACAACCCCTCGGCGCGACGGGAATCCGTCACGCCCAAATCGCCCACATCCTCCAAAGTTCATGACAATTCGGACGTCTCCGCCAAAAGTCGTTTGAAGGCGAAATCACCTCAACAATCTCCGGCGATTGAAGGGGACCAAGCCGCAAAAGGCGACATTTGTCGGGCGCGTCCAATTCGGGACAATTGCCCTCAACAGGCCAAAATCCCTACGGCCCAAATTCGGGACGCCCTGCGACCACAATTTCGTTCGGGACAATGAATTCGTACAGGGCCATTACAACGTCGAACGCCCGCATCAGTCCCTCGACAACCGCACCTTGCCCGAGGCCGCCGACGATCGACCCGCGACCTTGGCATTTCCCGGCGGGCAAGTCGCCTGCACCGAGAAACTCGCGGGCTCATCAAGCTGTATCGCCGGGTGGCGTGACGTTGGTCGTTGAAAACACAAATCTCAAGGACTCTCCCAGGCCGCAGTCCGCGCCGATCGCAAAACGCCTTCCACCGACCGCCAGTTGGCTACTAACGCATTCGCACTCGTTGATGCGACGACCGGCCGCAAATCGTCGGTCAGAATAATTGCACAGGAAGCTGCCTATGGCAAAACGATGTTTGCGACTCCTGCCCATTCGTGACCCGACTCCCAAAGTCCTTGTAATGCTGCATAAACTACATTGTCGGTTCCTTCATGCAAGCGACAGTATGAAATCAATCCGGCATGCAACTCTGTGTGCGCCGTTGTCTGAGTAACAAATACATAAATCGAAGAGCCTCGCCGACATTCGACTTCGGG
>JANLUE010000707.1:0-8686 GCA_031363325.1 Gemmataceae bacterium | reverse complement strand
GCCGGCCGACAAGGCGATCCGGGTAGCGGCCAACTGTACTTGAGCCTCGAAGACAAACTGCTCGAGGCGTTGACGCACGAACGCCATGAAAAACTGATCCGCATCGGCAAAGCGGGCGGCCGACGCGACTGGAACCTCTATCGTCGACTGTTTGTGATTTCGCAAAAGAAAACCGAGGCGAAACACTACCGCCAGCGCCTGGACCTGATGCACTACGAACGCCAGCGCAAGGAATTGCTGGGCGACCTCGGGGCGGACCCGTTCGTGGATTGAGGACCCCGGAAGCGACTGTCGCCGAGCGCACTCGGATCGTCCGTTCAGCGCGTAAGGTTGTCGCCCGCAATTGGTATCCTTCTCTGTGGCGGTCGACCTTGGCCGCTCGCCTATAATGCTTTGATCCGCCCGAAAGCCATCCTGCCGAACTCATGCTGCACATTCCCGCCTTGCGACTCGGTAAGCCGTACGTCAGCCTCGAAAAAGCCACCCTGGTTCACCATGTGACCGGCGAGCCCGTTGCCGAAGTCAGTCAGCTTTCGAGCGTGGCGATCAATCGCGATCTGTCGCGGATGAGTCAGGCCCGGAAGGAACTGGCCAAGATTCCGGTCCGCGACCTGATCGGCATGTACCGCCAGGCGGCCGACCACTTCGCCTCCGGCACGCTGCCGGTCGGCGATGCGGAACAGACGTTCGACGACTACATTCGCTGCCTGTCGAGCACGACCGGCTCGCCGATGGTCTTCTGCCGACGGAACGCGGGCAAGGTTGAATACGTGTTGCGGAACGTCGAGGAAGTGCTCGGCGGGCTGACGCGCGGGCTCGACCTCACTGTGCTCGACAACGGCTTCGGCACGCAGAATGGTCGAATGCAGGCGTTCTACCCGACGACCGACGCGTTCGGGGCGATCCTTCCGAGCAATTCGCCGGGCGTGCATTCACTCTGGGTGCCGGCCCTCGCGCTCAAGACCCCCCTGGTATTGAAGCCGGGCCGCGAGGAACCCTGGACGCCATTCCGCCTCTTGCAAGCATTCCTGAAAGCGGGCATCCCGCCGGCCGCGATCAACTTCCTGCCGACGGACCATGGCGGGGCGGGTGACATCCTGAAGGGCTGCGGTCGATCGATGTTGTTCGGCGATTCGCGAACGACCGATTCGTACAAGAACGACCACCGCGTCGAACTGCACGGGCCGGGCTGGAGCAAGATCATTATCGGCGAAGATGTCGTCGATCGCTGGGCCGACTACCTCGACGAGATGGTCGAGTCCATCGCGGCGAATGGCGGACGCTCGTGCATCAACGTCTCGGGCGTATGGGCACCTCGTCACGGTCGAGCGATCGCCGAAGGTCTCGCGAAGCGCCTGGCCGCCGTGAAGGCCCGGCCGTGGGACGACCCGGCGGCCGAACTGGCGGCCTTCGCCAATCCGGACGTCGGCGTGGCCCTCTCGAACATGGTCGACGAAGGCTTGAAGCAAAAGCCCGGCGCGACCGACCTGACGGAGCAGTTCCGTGGCTCGCCACGGCTCGTGCGTGAGGGCCGCTGTGCCTGGGTGTTGCCGACGATCATCGATTGCGGCAAGGACACGGATCATCCGCTCGCGAGCAAGGAGTATCTGTTCCCGTACGCCAGCGTGGTCGAATGCCCTCAGGTCGACGTTCTCAAGCGAATCGGCCCGACGCTCGCGTGCATGGCCCTGACTCAAGACCCGGCCCTCGTTCGTTCGCTCCTCGATTGCCCGTTGATCGAGCGGCTGAACATCGGCCCCGCGCCGACGACCCGGTTGACCTGGGATCAGCCGCACGAGGGCAATTTGTTCACCCACCTATATCGCCAACGGGCGTTCCAGCAGGCCCCGATCCGTGCCACCGTTTGACTTCGAACCGCTGAACCGCGTCATCCACGGGCCGGGCACGCTCGCCCGGCTCGGCGAGGTCGCGCGCGAACTCGGCGGCCGACGAGCGCTGTTGGTCACCGATCCCGGGCTCGAAGCCGTCGGACATCCACAACGGGCGGCCGAACATCTGCGATCGGCTGGCCTCGAAGTATATCTGTTCGACGCGGTGAAGGAGAACCCGACGAACGCCCATGTCGAGGCCGGGGCCATCTTCGCCAAAACATGTGATATCGATCTGATTGTGGCGGTCGGCGGCGGCAGTTCGATGGACGCGGCCAAGGGGATCAATTTCCTCGCGACGAACGGCGGCAAGATTTCGGACTACAAGGGCTTCGGCAAGGCGACGAAGCCGATGCTCCCGTCGATCGGCGTGCCGACGACGGCCGGTACCGGCAGCGAGGCTCAGTGTTATGCGTTGATCACGGACGAACGCTCGCACATCAAGATGGCGTGCGGCGACAAGAAGGCCGCGTTCCGCGTGGCGATCCTCGACCCGGAACTCACACTTTCGCAACCCAAGATTGTGACGGCCGTTACTGGTATTGATGCGCTCGCACACGCGATCGAATCGTACGTGTGCACGAAGGCGACGCCGGTCTCGCAGGCCTTCTCGATCGCGGCGTGGCGTCATCTGGAACCGAATTTCGAATCCGTATTGACCGACCCAACAAATCTGTTGTCCCGGGCCGCGATGCAGATCGGCAGTCACTTCGCCGGCATGGCGATTGAATCGGCGATGCTCGGCATCTGTCATTCGTGCGCAAACCCGCTGACGGCTCACTACGGTCTTACACATGGAACCGCGATCGGCGTGTTACTCCCGCATGTGATTCGCTTCAACGCCCCGGCGGCCGAGCGATTGTATGCCGACCTCGTCGATTGTGATTGGCGCAAGACCGGCCTGCCCGCGAGCGAAGCGTTGGCCAACCGTATATCGGAACTCGTCCGCGCGGCCGATCAACCCGACCGTCTCCGCGACTGTGATGTCAGCGATTCCATACTGCCGTTACTGGCCGTCGAAGCGAACGAACAGTGGACGGCCCGCTTCAACCCCCGTCCCGTCGGCGAGGGGGAACTCTGCGACGTGTACCGGGCGGCGTGGTGAAGAAGTCTTCGACACCGACGATCTCGATGTGATAAAATTCCGGCGGAGGAATTGGTCGGCAGTGACCTTTGATCTGGAGAGCCGCGATGAAAGAAGACAAGGCGACCGCGGAAGCACGGGCTCGAATCGTTGAACAGCTTCGCTCGCTTCCCGGGCCTCAACCAATGAAGCCGATTCCGCCAGAACTGATGGCCGAGTTCATGGCGAATCCAGAGCCGGTCGAGGAAGTGGAAAGGAAGTATCGTGAGTTGGTCAATGGCGGCGGTCTTTCGATCGAACCGTACCTGGATGAGCTTGCGAAGAAATACTTGGGCAACGGTTGACTACTCCGGGTTACGATTAACTGAGTGTTTTGGAGTTATTGACTTCGTCGTTGTCTGGTACTTGATCCATCGCGAGTCGAAACAGGTGTTTGTGGATCGGCCACTCGAACTCAGGGCCGAGATTTTCGCAAGTCGCAAGCATGCCGCCAGTCGAATTGATGAAGCGTGAATTGCGTGACATGATGAGAGTGGCAGTTTTCTCCGAACGACTTTCGAAGCATCGCGAGACATGGCCCGTTTGATCGATACACCTTCGTAGTCGCCTTCCTCACGATCCGATCGACCATGCGCAAGAAGTTCATCGCCGGCAACTGGAAGATGTTCACGAACGCCGCGACGGCCAAGCAATTGGCCGAAGCCGTCGCCAAGGGCGTGGCCGACGACTCGGTGACGGTCGCCGTTTGCCCGCCGTTCCCGTGGCTCGGGCTCGTGTCCGACGTGGTGGCCGGGAGCACGGTGACGGTCGGGGCGCAGAATTGCCACCCGGCGGCCGAAGGGGCGTTCACCGGCGAAGTCTCGCCGCAGATGCTCCTCGACGCCGGCTGCAAGTACGTGATCGTCGGGCACTCCGAACGACGGCACGGGATCGCGGAGCCGGACCTGTTCTTGAACCGCAAGGTCAAGGCCGCGACGGCGGCCGGTCTCGGCGCGATCTTCTGCGTCGGTGAGCTACTGGCCGAGCGCGAGGCGAACCAGACCGAGGCCGTGCTCGAGTTCCAACTGGCGGCGGGGCTCGCCGGGTTGTCGAAAGACGCGGTCGCGAAGGTCGTGGTCGCCTACGAACCCGTGTGGGCGATCGGGACCGGCAAAGTGGCGACGCCGGACCAGGCCCAGGAAGCGCACGCCTTCGTCCGCAAGCGATTCGCCGCCCAGTTCGGCGATGCGGCCGCCCAGGCGCTGGTGATTCAATACGGCGGTAGCGTGAAGCCGGACAACGCGGCCGAAATTCTAAAGAAGCCAGATGTCGACGGAGCACTCGTCGGCGGCGCGGCCCTCAAAGCGGACTCGTTCCTGGCGATCGTGAAGGCGGCTGGCTGAGGCACGCCGGCCTTCACTTCTTTTCCGGCACCGCCGCTGCTTTCTTTTCGATGGCCGTCGCTTCGTCCACACGATTGGAGTCGCGAAGGAGGGGGGCCAGTTTGCCGGCGATGTTCATGGCCTCCGGCCGCATTCGGAGCTTGATGGCCAGGGCCAATGCCTCGCGGAGCGCCGCTTCGGCCTCCTTCGGCTTGCCGCGTTGCAGCATGAAATCGGCGTAGACCGGAAACGTGGGCAGGACGAGCGGATGATCGCGAAGCGGCGAGCGGCGATACAGCGTGATCACCTGGGCCAACACGACTTCCGCCTCATCGAACCGGTTCATTTCTTTGAGCAGGCCCGCGTAATCACCGAGGGCCAGAATGTACATCGGGTGATCCACGCCGACAATTTGACGGGCCTTCAATAACACCTCGCCGTGCATCTTTTCGGCCTCGACGCGTTTGCCCTGTTTGCGAAACTCGGTCGAGAAGAAATACTGAAGCAAGAGCCCGCCAACGGCGTCCTTTTGCCCGGCCTCCAAATCGCCGGTCAAGTCCTTGATCATCGCTTTGAGATCGCTTTTCCAACCCACGGAATAGAGTTTGACACAGGTCCGAGCCAGTCGGACGCGGCCCAACTCGCGCTCGTGCCCGCCGACCGCGAGGTACACTCTTTCGGCTTCATTGAGCGCGGCTTCGCCCTCCTCTCGGGTCGGGTTGTTCGGTTCGAACCGGAGCAGTGCGGCAAAGGCCAAAAAGAACGCGGCATCGCCGCGCCGCGGATCGTCCGGCGGAAATATCTCGAAGGCGATCCGGCGAGCGTCGCGGAGAATCTCGAAGGCCTCGACGTGTTGACCTTTCGAGTGACGCAAGAATCCGACGGCCTGGAGCGAAGCCAGATAGTCGGGATCGGCCCGGCCCAATTCGCGCTCGCGGACGGCCAGCGATTCGAGCAACAACGGTTCGGCCTGATCCAGGTCGCCCACGCCGCGGTAAGCCGAACCAAGGGCGAATTGAATCGAAGCCCGGACCAGAGGGTCGGTCGCTCTCGACTGTTTCAACTGTTCGCGACCGTCGTTCAGAAACTCGAGGACCGTTCGCTCGCCGATTGGCTTGGTTGAAAGAGTATCGACGGGAATGTGAAACCCAAACGGGTCGGCTCCGAGGAACAGGCGCTCTTGAAAGTCCAGCGACGACCGGGCGACGCGTTGCGAATTCTCGGCCACGCGCCGCGACTTGTCGGCGGCGAGTCCGCTGGCCTCGGCCGCGAGTCGCTCGTCGTTCGCTTCGGTTGCTTTGTCTTCGGCGAGATGGCGATCGCGGTCGGCGCGCTTCCACAGGACGGTCATGACGGCTGAGGCCGCGATCAGAACTCCGAATAGCAACACGACCACGCCGGCGAAGGCTGGGTTGCGTCGGCCCCAGCGGACGGCGGCCGTGACGGAGTTCGCAGGCCGGGCCGTCACCGTGCGGCCTTCGAGGAAGCAGTCGAGGTCGGCGGCCAAGGCGCCGGCCGTCGGGTAGCGATCGCGCGGATCGCGTGACAGGCACTTCGCGCAGATCAGTTGCAAATCCTTCGGTGCCGTCGGGAAATACGACTTCAACGGTGTCGGCGGATACGATGCGATTTGCCCGAGCAACGCCCACGAATCATCGCCTTCATACGGCCGCCGACCCGACAACGCCTGATAGAGTATGACCCCCAGGGCCCACACGTCGGACGCCGGGCCGATCAACGCCCGCTCGCCGCGGGCCTGTTCCGGCGACATGAACGCGGGCGTACCCATGACCGCTTGCGTCTGCGTCATGGTCGTGCCGCCGGCCCGTTTCGCGAGCCCGAAGTCCGTGACCTTCGGCTCGCCGTGTTCGTCGAACAACACGTTCGCCGGCTTCAGGTCGCGATGAACAATTCCCTCTTCGTGAGCGGCCTGGACGCCGGCCGCGATCTTGCGAACGAGTTCGACGGCGGGTCGCAACGAAGGCCGGTCCTGCTTGAACTTCGCCGACAGCGTGCCGCCGCGACACAACTCGAGCGCCAGGAACGGCCGACCCGCCCGGTCGCCGACCTCGTAAACCTGCACCACGTTCGGATGGCGCGTCGCGGCGATCGCCTCCGCTTCGGCCAAGAAGCGTGCGACGCGGCGATTCTCCTTGCCGCCCGGATCGTCATCGTCCAACTTTTTGGGCTTGATGATCTTGAGCGCGACGGGCCGTTTCAGAACTGGGTCGATCGCCTCAAAAACGATGCCCATACCGCCTTCGCCGAGCACGCGCAACACGCTGTATTTGCCGAGTCGGCCGATCTCGTCCGGGCTTGTCGGCGGGTCGAGCAAGGCCGTCGGGCTCATCGGCGGCAACGTCCACGAATCGTCGTTCCCGCCCGATACCGTTGGCTCGGCCCCAACGAATTGTTCGGCCAACTCCGGGAACCGCAGGCGATACTCGCTCGCGTCGGCCGTCTGCCCAAGACCCCGACGTTGGCTCCATTCGTGCTTGACAAGTTCGACGAATTCGGGCAACGCCGGAAAGCGCCGAGCGTACTCCTCGAGCCGCGACGCGTGCCCGCCGCGCACCCGTCGTTCGACATCGAGCCGACACGCCGCCTGAATCAACTCGGGCTCCGTGTCCGGTCCGAGGAACGCGCCGAGGTCGGGCGGCACGCCCGCCTGCCACGCGGCCGCCAGTCGAACGAGCACGGCCGCTCGCACGTCGCTGGGGTTTTGCGTTTGAGTGTGTTCCATGCCGTGCGACTCGGTCAAGGGCGAGCAATCCGCAATCAGTCCTTCAAGTACCTGTCGACGGCCGCTTCGAAGTCCGGTCGGCCGACGAGGGGCTTGAAGGCGGCGTTGGCCCGGAGTTTGGCCGGGTCCGCCGCGCCCAGTCGCCCGAGCAGCGCGACGGCTTGCTTGTAGATCGCCTCTCGGTCCGCGTCGGGCGCGATCGCTCCGCACGCGGCGAGTTGCTCGGCCGCAGCCAGTCGAGTATCGGACGAAACGGCCGTGTCCGCGGCCGAGCGGGCGAAGTTGATCGCCTGGGCCGGGTTCTTCGCGCCCCGGAAGTATTCGCTCAGCCGGCACTCCAGCAGAACCTTGCCCGTCCGGTCTTCCCTGGCGCGACGCGGGTCGCGGTCGGTTTGTGTGACCGCGTCCCGGGCAACCATTAGTTGTTGTTCGAGTGAAGCGGAGAACTGACTTCGAGCAAACTGCGTTTTCGCATAGGCGGCCAGAATCCAGATCGTATCCGGGTCGAATTTTTCGTTCGGGTACCATTCGCGGATTCGATCGAGCGACTCTTTCAGGGCACCCTCGGCCTCAACCCAGCGTTCGTCGCGCAGATGAAGCCCGCCCAGTTCCGCCTGATTGATGACGTACATTCGTCGCTTGAGTAGCTTCGGCTGGCTCCGATAAATCTTGGCGGCTTCATCGAGGAGTTGCCGCTCCTTGACGCGGTTCTCAGTCGACCCATAGACGCCGGCCGCAACGGTCAACGCGTCGGCCCGGGGCAAGCTCGTCGGGTTCGCTTCCTGATGGGCCGCCAACCATTCCTCGATTCGCTCCAGCGCGGTCTTCGATTGTTTGGCCGAAATCATGCTGAATGCCATGCCTTGCACGACAAGCGCCAACTTTGGATGGGTCAACAGCTTCAATTCTTTCATGATGCCGAAGCATGTCTGGTACGATGCGGCGGCGTCGGTGTGTCGATTGGCTTGCCGCTGTGCGACCGCGAGTTGGCCCACCATGAGGGCGGTATAGACGTTGTTGAGCTTGAGCTGTTCGATGGCGAGGTCGCGGGCCTCGGTGAGTTTTTGAATGGCCACGTCGTTCTGCCCGCGCATGCCGAGCACCACGCCATCCTGCAGCAGAAACACGGCCCGGACGACCGGGTCGTCTTTGCGGCTCGCGCGAAACAGGTCGATCGCTTCCTGGGCGTGCGCCGCCCCGCGGAACAGGTCCTGACCCATCAAGGCGATGATCGCGCTGCCGACCAGGGTCTCGGCGAGTTGCGGTTCGCGGCAACGCGGGTCGTTGGCGGCGCGGAGCCGTCGGCGAATGGCGAGCGCCGTATCGGCCTCCTTGCGCGCGTCGCCAAACTCTTCCAATTCCGCCAGCAGAACGGCGAATTGGATTCGGATGGCGCTCAGATCGTATTCCGTCTCCGGCGTGACCGGCTTCGCCGATTGCAATCGAATCGCCCGCTCGAGGTATTCGCGCGAAGCGACGTAGTCCCCTCGGGTGTATTCGATCCAGCCCAGGTTCTGAAACGTTTGCGCGAGGCCGGGATCGTCGGGCCCGTGCAGGGCTTCGCGAATGCGGCGAGCCTCGCCGAGTGCCTTGGCCGCCAGCTTCGGCG
>JANLUE010000747.1:0-11168 GCA_031363325.1 Gemmataceae bacterium | reverse complement strand
TGCGTTCGCGGGTGATGCCGAACAGGCGGGCCACTTCGTCGAGCGTCTTCGGCTGACCATCGCGGAGGCCGTAGCGGAGTTCGATCACTTCACGTTCGCGCTGGGCTAGCGATCGAAGGACTTCGCCAATTCGCTCCTGGAGCAAATGTCGATCGACATGTTCGCCCGGGGTCGAGGTGCTGCGATCGCGGAGGAAATCTTCCAGGGCCCGCTCGCCATCGCCGCCGACCGGCTCGTGCAGGCTGACCGGGTGTTTGCCGACGGCCCGGAGCGAGCGGACTTCTTCGACCGGCAGCTTCACGCGGAGGGCCAGTTCTTCCATGGTCGGCTCGCGGCCATTCTCGGCGGCGAGTTCGGCGCGAGCGCGTTCCGTTTGACCGAGGACCGCGATCTGGTGGCACGGCACTCGGACCGTGCGGGCCAGATCGGCCAGGGCGCGCTGGATGCTTTGGCGAATCCACCAAGTGGCGTACGTGCCGAACTTGTAGTTCATCTTGTATTCGTACTTGTCGACCGCCCGCAGCAGCCCTCGGTTGCCTTCCTGAATAAGGTCGGCGAACGGCAGGCCGCGATTGCGATACTTCTTGGCGATCGACACCACGAGCCGCAGGTTGGCCTCGGCCAGCTCGCTGCGGACGCGATGGTACGCGGCCCGGCGGCGACGGATGCACGCCAGCAGAACATTGAGTTCTTCCGGCTCGGCCCAGGCGGATTCGATGGCCGACCGGAACGCGTCGTTTCGGCGAGCGCGATCTTTCAGATCCTTTGGCTTGCCCAGGTGCAGCGAGGTCGACAGGCGGTTCAGGTCGCGTGCCTTCATGGCCAGGTCGTCGCACCAGCGTTCCAGGACCTCGGTCCGCGGCGACAGTTCGCCCATCAGCTTGGCGGCCTTGCGCAGGCGACGCCAGCGGGCTCGACGCCACTCGAACACGTCGCGGACGCTCGTGAGCATCAAGCCATCGGGGAAGTGGGCCTTCTCTTCGGTAACGATTCGCTCGAGGGTTGGTAGGTGGATCGGCAGCCGACGCAGGATCTGGTCGCGGCGCAGATTGGCGGTCGTAACGACATCGACCTGGGGGTCAAACGCCAGCTGACCAGCCTGGATGGCGGCGAACGTACTGTACGCTCGGTTCAGAATGAACCCACTTCGGAGGGCGGCGAAGCGGAATCGATCGCGGGCTCGTTCGAGGCGGCTGGCGACTTCGATCTCGGCCGGCCGCTTGAGCATGGGGATTGACCCCATCTGGCGGAGGTACAGACCGAGCGTATCGTCGGCCCCGCGCGAGCCGAGTTCCTCGACGTCCGCCGGGGCCAGTTCGCCGTCGACATCTTCGTCTTCAGGCGAACGGCCCGAGACGTTGGGGTGACGGAACGAGTTATTCGGCGCGGTGTGCTTCATACAGTCCGTCCTGCCAGGGCCGTCCGTCTTGGACGGGGCGAAGGCCCGAGACCGCCGGGCGACATCCGGATCCGTTCCGGCGTGCGGGCCCCGGCGAGGGGTAACCAACTCTAGCACCGTATCGTCAGTACGGCCGGCACGCTTTGCCCGGCCGGCGTAACTTGCAATCGCGGAAAAAGTTACCGGCAGGACAGCGCGATTCGGGTAACGGGTTCGGACCGGAGAGCCGTTCGCCACCAAACTCTTGCGGTTGGGCGGGTTAACGGGTTACTATCATTCTACCCTGCCCGCCAAGCGATGTTCCGCTCACCGAGCCATTTCCATGCGCTATCGGTTCCTTGCGTTCCTCCTAATTGTGACGCAACTTCAGGCCCAGAAAGCGGATACGGTCGCCGAGAAGCCGATCGGTCCGGCCGATCGAGCCCACTGGTCATTTGACCCCCCACGCCAGCCCGAAGTTCCAAAAGTCGCCCATATATCCGCGATTCGCGCGCCAATCGACCGCTTTCTCCTCGCAAAACTCGAACCACTTGGGCTGTCATTCGCCTCATCGGCCGACAAACTCGCGCTGTTACGGCGCGTTCACATTGATCTCGTCGGTCGGCCGCCAACGCCTGAAGACCAGGACGACTTCCTGGCGGATTCTTCTCCCCGCGCCTACGAAAAAGTCGTTGATCGCCTTCTGACCTCACCCCAATACGGCGAACGCTGGGCCCAGCACTGGCTCGACGCCGTCCGATTCGCCGAATCGAACGGTTACGAGGCCGACAGCGATCGCCCGCACGCCTGGCGCTACCGGGACTACGTGGTTGATTCGCTCAACGCGGACAAACCTTATGACCGGTTCCTGACCGAACAACTCGCGGGCGACGAACTGGCCGCCGGCAAGGACAAGCGCGAGGCCGCCCACCTGCTGATCGCGGCCGGGCTGCACCGTTGTGGCCCCGTCCACTTAATTGCCGGAAACGTCGACCTCGAAATACTTCGGCAAGAAGTTTTGACGGAATATGTCCAGGGCATCGGGGCTGCGGTCCTCGGGCTGACGATCAATTGTGCCCGTTGCCACGACCATAAGTTCGACCCCGTCTCGCAGGCGGACTACTATCGCCTCGAAGCGTTCTTCGCGGGGGCCCAATTCAAAGAAGTCGCATTCCACACACCGGCCGAGGAGCAAGCGTTCAAGTCGCGCGTGGCCGAACTGGATGCGAAGATCAAACCGTTACAAGCGAAGGTCGCGGCGATTGACACGCCCTACATCACCAAGATTCGGGCCCAACATAAGGCGAAGCTGCCGGCCGAACTCAAGGCCGCGCTCGAGATCGACCCCAAGAAGCGTTCGAAGGACGATCAGAAACTCGCGGCCGACGCCGAAGTCCTGATGCGCGTGACCTGGGACCAAATCGTCGGTGCCCTGTCGCCCGAGGATCGCACGAACCGCCAGGCAATCCGCGATCAGATACACGCGCTCGAAGCCCAACGGCCGGCCGGTCCGCCGACGGCCTGGACCGTCGCGAACGATGCGAAGACGCCGCCAACGCACGTTCTCAAACGCGGCGAAACGAAACGCAAAGGCGCGGTCGTCGAGCCGGGGGTGCCACGCGTCCTGGTCAACGCGCCGCCAGAACCGCTTGCGATTCGGACGACGCAATTGCTCCCGCTTGCCGGTGTCGTCGTGCCGATCCTGAGCCCGGTCGTTCGACCACGGCTCAACCGAATCGATCTGGCGAAATGGATCACGAGCCCCGAACATCCGCTGACAGCCCGCGTGTTCATGAACCGGGTCTGGGGGCATCACTTCGGGCACGGCCTCGTGCGGACTCCGAATGACTTTGGCCTCCGTGGCGAGAAGCCCACGCATCCGGAGTTGCTCGACTACCTCGCCACCGAGTTCATGGCCGGCGGCTGGAAGCTGAAACCGATCCAGCGCATGATCGTGCTCTCCGAGGCGTATCGCCAAGGAAATCGAAGCTCGTCCGAGGCTCGCAAACTCGATCCCGAAAACAAATTGCTTTCGCGATTTCCCCGGCCACGCCTGTCCGGCGAAGCGATCCGTGACGCGATGTTGAGCGCCGCCGGCACGCTAAACGGGCAAATCGGCGGGCCGAGCGTGAAGGTGCCGCTCGAACCCGAGACCTACGACTTGCTGTTCACGGAAGGCGAGCCCGATGGACTCTGGCCGACGACCCCCGACCCAACGCAGCACACGCGGCGAAGTCTGTACCTGTTCGGCAAGCGCAACGTTCGCCTGCCGGTGCTCGAAGCGTTCGACCAACCGGATCGCTTGACCCCGTGCGCCGACCGGGCCGTCTCGACGTTCGCCCCGCAGGCGTTGATCCTGATGAACGGCCCCCTCGCGCAAGAACAAAGCCGGGCGATGGCCACGACCGTGTGGAAGGAATGCGGCCCGGACGCGACGAAGCAGATCGAGCGAGCCTATCGTCGCGCCTTCAGTCGCCCGCCAAGCGCCGACGAACTCGCGGACGCGAAAGCGTTCCTCGCCGATCAAGCCGAAGCCGCCTCGGATCGCCTGCGTGCCCGCAAGCCAACGGGCATCCCCCCCGGCCTGCCGCCCGCCGCGGACCTGGCGCGGGCCGTGGCGCTCGCGGACCTTTGCCTCGCGTTGTTCAACGCGAACGAATTCGTTTACGGGCCGTGAATCGGAAAATGGCGTTTCACCACAAAGGTCACAAAGACCACGAAGAAAAATGCCAAAGCAACTTGGTTTTTCTCGGTGTCCGTTGTGGTGTGAAACAAAAGCGCCGGCTACGCGGCCATCTTATGTGACTGGAATGATTCACCGATGACATCACCCATTCGCGCCTCAGTCGATTTTGCCAAGCCGGGCAAACAGTTGGGCCATCTCTATGTGCCGTACTCGCACAACCTGGGCGGGTGGGCCAACTTGATGTTGCCGATCGCCGTGGTCGCGCGCGGCACGGGGCCGACCGTGTTGGTCCTCGCGGGGAATCACGGCGACGAGTATCCCGGGCAAGTTGCCACGATGCGCTTGCTCCGCGAACTCGTGCCGGAACAGGTGCGGGGTCGAATCATTTTGATTCCGACCCTGACGATGCCAGCCGCGAAGGCGGGGACGCGTCTTTCTCCGCTCGATGGCAAGAACTTCAACCGCTGTTTCCCAGGCAACCCATCGGGGACGGTGAGTGAAGTCGTCGCCCATTACTTGACGACCGTTCTGTTTCCGCTGGCGGATATCGTAATCGACATGCATACGGGAGGTCGAAGTGTCGACTTCTACCCGTGTGCCCACATGCACCTCGTTCCGGCCGGCCCGCAGCGCGACGCGATGCTCGCCGGGACCGAAGCGTGGAACACGGACTTCTGTTTCCTTTACGCGGACGTCGCCGGGACCGGGCTCTTGCCTGTTGAGGCCGAGAATCAAGGGAAGACGGTACTCACCACGGAACTCGGCGGCAGCGAGAACGTGACGTGTTCCGTCCATCGGCTGACGCAATCGGGCTTGCGGAACGTGCTGATTCACGTGGGAGCGCTCGAAGGTCGCGTCCAGTCGCGCGCCGAGCTTGGGTTGCCGCCGACGCGTTGGGTGCAGGCCCTCGATTGGGAAGATTACCGGTTTGCCCCGGAGTCGGGCGTTTACGAGAATCGCGTCCCTCTTGGCGAATCCGTTGCCGCCGGCCAGGAAGTCGGGGCGATACATTTTCTCGAACGGCCCGACCGCGAGCCGATCTCGGTGGTCGCCAATTCGGCCGGCGTGCTGATCGCGACGCGAGCCCCCTCGATCGTGGGCCAGGGCGACTGTGTGGCGTGCATCGCTCACGAAGTCGAGCCGCAGAAGTTGCCTTAGTCGGGTTGTGCCGCCTCTTCCGGTTTTTCGTGCTACGGTTGAACCGACCGCGACCCCCCGCGCGGCCAGTCTCGCGGCGAGTGCGATTCATGCATCGGTACCGTATCGCAGTCCTTGCGCTGGTTGCAACGTGGCTGGCCGTCGGCCACGCCGACCCCGGTTCGGACACCATCTATCAGATCACGGCCAAGGCCGTCGAGTCCAAGCACTTCGACCGATCGCACGAAATACCGCCCGGTAGCATTCAGTTCACGGCCAGCGAACTGGCGCCCGACGGGGCCTTGCTCGCCGGCTTCGAGTTTGGCCTCGCCAAACACGGTGAGTCCGAAATCGTCTGCGCGGTTCGGCCCTTCTATCGCTCGCCGACCCGCGACTACGCTCGGAGTGCTTACGGGTCGTTCGAGAAGGGCGGCAAGGTCACGCGAGTCGTCAAAGTGCTGGCGAAATTGGACTATGCGGTCGGCGGGATGATCGTGAGCCGGGGCACGCATGTGACGGGCATTTCGCTGATCTTCATGAAGATCGGGGCGAAGAGCCTGACACCCGAGGACTGCTACGTCAGCGACTGGATTGGCGATCGCGAGGTCGGCAAGCAGGAGACTTACTCGGGCAAGGGAGCTCCGGTGATCGGCGTGTTTGCGGTCCGGGGCAACGACTTGATCCAATCGCTCGGCCTGAATTACGTTCGGTCCGGGCCGATCGACGCCGTCCCACCGAAAACGGTCGACCCGGTCAAGACCCCAACTCCGAAAGACAACGCGCGGGAAGGTCCCGAATCAACGGCGACATCGCCGGGCATGCAGGCCGTGGCCGCGACCGAGGAGGAAGCCGAATTGGAATCGCGCCGGCCACCCGCCCGGCCCAATCATCTTTTCTGGATCGGCGTACTCAGCGCGATCGCCGTGCTGGGATTGTTGGTCATCTTCGTGATCCGGTCGAACGCCCCGGAACAAGCGACCCGCCGCGTCCAACAGTTGCCGGACGCCTAACGGCATCTGTCGATCACTCGATCCAAATCTGCGGCTGGCTGCGCTTCCACAGGGTTTCGATCAGGCGCTTCGATTCTCGATCGTAAACCTGGGCCTGGATCTTTTTGCGGATGTCGCCCCGGAGTTTCTCGTCGAGGGGGCGGGTGCCGGCTTTCGTGCGTTCGACGACTTTCAGCACGTGGTAGCCGGTCTCGGTTTCCTTGACGGCGACCTGGCCGACATCCTCGTTGGGCAAGACTTTCTCCGCGATCTGCGCACTTGTGGCCTTCACGATGATGCTTGCGATCTCGTTGGAGTTGCTAACGGGCGGGCGATCGGAGTTCTGAACGATGGGTCGCATGGCTCGATCCCGTAGTTTCGACCCTCCCTCGGAAAAATCTGGTAGAATCCGCTTGGATTTCGGACCGTCCGAACCCGCTGTTTTCAGGAGGGACAAGCATGCCCGCGATTCCACTGAAGGACGCGATCGAGCGGCTTGCCAAGGGTGTTGAGCAGGCCGTTCCTGACGACCTCGTCGAGATCTTCGCCGAACTTTACCCGGCGGCAGAGCTGCCGGTTGCGGACGAAACCGAAGGTCTGGCTCAGAAGTTGGCCTCCCACATCCGCAGCGGCATCGAGCCGGAGGAAGTGGCCAACCTTTGGAACGTCGTGTTCCCAGACGGGCCGAACTTCTACTACGACGAGGAAGAAGGGGGTTTGCGCCGACAGGAACGAGGGCTACGATACGCGGGGTATTGACACCCGAATTCTGACCCCCGTGGCTGCCAGTGCCCGCCACCGCTCTCCAGCATTTTGCCGAAGACGCCACTCGGGCCAGGGCTCTCCTGGCCCACGCTGACTCTTTGCCGACTGCATCCATTGCCGAGCAAACGCTGCGATCCGACATCCTGCGCGGCGCGTGGATGTTCGCGGTCGGCGCACTCGACGCCTACTTTTGCGACGCCTACACCGAATGTCGTCGCGGTCGCCCTCATCGCCAAGTCTCGCCAGCCTTCCGTTGAGTTGCCCGACTTCTTTCATCGGTGCGACGAACACCTGATGGCGGAGGTTCGCGAATTTCTCCTCGGCTGCAAGTGCTCGGGAAGCACATGCAGCGGGGTTGGCTACTGAGTGCGACCGGGGCGACGAGAAAGTGTCACCGCCGGTGACACGATGCCCTGGACCAACAACATCCTGATCCTCGGCCACCTCCAAGTGGCCCGAAGAGCCGGAGTTAAACCTACGCCGCCGACTTGTGCACGAGGAGGAAGGACGAAAGACTTCGCCTCCGTCACCGGGTTCGGCCCAATACGTGGCGGTGGAACTCCGATTCTGCCGGGAAGAACAGAGGTATCGCTATTACGAGAAGACTGGCAATCTGGGCCCAAATCCTAATTGCAAGGTGTTGCGCATTTGTCCTTCCCCGCAGAAGCGGATTCTGTCGCCACGTGGTCGAGATGAAGGTGGCCGGAAGACCGAGGCTCTATCCCTCGATCCAAATCTGCGGCTGGCTGCGCTTCCACAATGTCTCGATCAGGCGTTTCGATTCGCGGTCGTAAACCTGGGCCTGGATCTTCTTGCGGATGTCGCCCTGGAGTTTCTCGTCGAGGGGGCGGGTGCCGGCTTTCGTGCGTTCGACGACCTTCAGCACGTGGTAGCCGGTCTCGGTTTCCCTGACGGCGACCTGGCCGGCCGACATGGCGAGGACATTCGGCTCCAACTCGGGCGGGAAGATCTCACCCGGTTTGGTTCCGATGCCGGCCCCGTTGCGGTCCTTCGTGTCGCCCATTCCATACTCGCCGGCAAGCTTCGCGAAGTCGTCGCCCTTCTGAGCGCGAGCGACCATGTGAGCGGCGTACTGGCGGGCTTCATCGGGAGTTTGGAACCGGCTCGTCATGACGAACAGGTCCTGCCAGACGACCTTGTCCTCGGCCTTGAATTGGTCGGCGTGCGCGGCGTGATATTCGCGGATTTCGGCGAGTCCAATCACGTCCATCTTCTGCGTGGCCGTCTGACGCAGATACGTCTGCATCATGAAGCCGCGAGCAAACTGGCGCTTCAAGCCGTCGAGCGTCAGGCCGCGGGCTCGCAGGACATCCTTGAAGACTTCGTCGTTCGGAACGCCGATTTCTTTTTTGATGTCCTTGATCCGGGCCTCGGCCTCTTTGTTCGCCCCGTCCTTGAGGCGACTGAGCATGCTCGTCTGCTTCATGGCCGTCAGGCGGGCGGTCATTTCATCAAGGACCAACTCACGTTCGATGATGCGCCGGAGCTCTTCCCGGAAAAGCTCCTTCTCCTTGACGACGCGTTGCGATTCCGGAAGGCGGTTGAATTCGGTCAATCGATTGTAGACGGCCTCGCGAACTTCCCCCTCGTACACCGGCGTCTTGCCGATGCTGGCGACAATTCGAACCTGGGGGTCGCCTTCGGGATTGGTTGCGGGTGAAGACGGAACGGAAGCCGCCGTCGGCGGAACGAGAACATCGGGCGTGCGGATGTCGGTCGGTCCTTCGACGACGGTGCGGCCGGGCTTGGCGGTGCCCTTGTCGGGCGCGTCTGGGCCGAGACGTACGGTCGGGAGAACCTGGGGCGCCTGGGAGCGGATCACGGTCGGATCGGCCTTGCGCTCGAGCTCGGCCCCGCACCGGGTGAGCGTGTCCATCTTCTGGTTCTCGGCCCACGCGGTCCGGGCCTCGGGGCGCGAACTGGTGCAGCCGGAAAGGCCAGCGAGAAACGTGGAGGCCGCGAGCAAGCTCGCGGCCGATCGACGAACGAGGGCCATCCCTGTCCCCCCGCGTACGGATAAGTCAGCGGCTCGCTTATACCGGCGATCCGCCGGAACGCAAGTGCGATGTCCCCTTACTTCGGTGGCATCGGCACTTCCGGCATGGTCGGAAGAGTCGGCACCTCCGGCTTCTTGTTGGAAGTCGGGATGACCGGCAGGGTCGGCGAGCCGCTCGTACCTTCCTCGGCCTTCGCGATCAGTTCCTTCAGCCCTTTGCGGAAATTCGTGTAGTTGGTTTCGAGGAGGTCGCGTTCGGCGGTTCGCTTCTGGATCTGGTCGTCCTTGTCCTTGACGTCTTTCGAGAGTTTGTTGAGTTCGGCTTGCATGAGGGCTTGCGCCTCGGCGGCGGCGGCCAACTTCTTCTGAAGTTGATCGCGGGCCGAAGCCGCCGCCCGGAAGTCGTCTTCCAGTCGGGCGAGTTTCGTCTCGACTTGTTTGATTTTGTCGCTCGATACGTTCGAGCCGTCCGTGCCTTTGGCGCAGCCCCAAAGGCCGACGATGCAGCCCACGAAGAGCAGGCTGACAATTTGGCGGGAACGAGACATGGGGACTCCAGGAGCGGGGTACCCGGCGCGGGTGGGATGAGTCCGGCGCGGCCGGACGATCGGCAAAGATTCCGGCAACGCCGCGGAACCACGCCTCTTTTGTCGTCCGCAAAGTCGCCCGCAATTCACCCCACTTGGCTGAATTACTCAAACGACAGACTCGCCGGGGCCACTTGGGGAAATCGTGCCGGTTGGGCGGACGTGGGTGCGGCGGATCGACGTTTCACTTGGGGGAAACACGACGAGCGAACGGGCGGTACAATTGGAACGGGAGGTCGAGATGAACGCCGACAAACTTTCGTTGGAATCGCTGGCCCGACGCGTGGAACTCCTGGAGCAGGTGCTTCAGACACATTTCCCGGCACCGGCCAAGGACTGGAGGCGCGTCGTAGGTATGTTCGACGACAGCGCGATCATGCCCGAGATCATCGCGGAGGGCTTCGCGATCCGCGAGGCGGACCGAGTGATGAGTCGGGAGGATGTGCTCGAATGATCCTCCTCGATACGGACCATTTGTCGGTGCTCCAGGTGCGGTCGAGCGATCGTCGTACGCGCCTCGTCGCGCGCATGGCGCTTTGTGACGACACAATTGGGACGACCATCGTCGGTGTCGAAGAACAGATGCGGGGCTGGCTCGTTTCCATCGCCAAAGAGAAGAGCGTCACTCGTCAAGTCACTTCGTACCGCGAGCTTGGAAGATTGTTCGAGTTCTTCGAGGGATTCGAGATTGCACCGTTCGACGACCGGGCGGCCGCGCGTTGGGAGGAGTTGCGTAAGAGCAAAATTCGACTCGACACCATGGACCTCAAGATCGCCTCGATCGCCCTTGTGAACAACGCGACATTGCTGACCGCCAACCGCCGACACTTCGAGAAAGTCCCCGGCCTCAAGTTCGAGAATTGGATGGACGCACCTCCGGAACAGGCCGGCGAGTGAACGAACATCGCACGAGTGCTTTTCGAGGTCCGAGTCCGAAGCCCTACTCGCTGCGATCCGCAACTCGCCCGATGACGATGCCCCGCGCCTGATCGACGCCGACTGGCTCGACGAGCACTTCGCGCCGAACCCCCGCTACGCTGGCAACGGCCAGCTCGCTCCCGTGGGCACGTCGGTCGGCAATTCACCCGCGTAGAAGTAAGCTTGCACGTCGCCGACCACGTCCGCGATCGCGACCGGGTCGCGCGTGAAGAAGTGCGGCACGCCCTCGAATTCGTCGAGCTTCTGAAGTGTCACGGCGTCGATCGACCAGAGTTCGCCCTCGACGGCCAGGCCGTGAACCTTGTCGACGACCATCCCCGGATGCCAGCCGAGGCCGTACAGCCGATAGATGGGCAGCGTCTTTGCCGGGCCCACGAACTCGCCATCGCCGAGGCGATAGTTGTTCGAGAGGCCCGACTTCAACGTGCCGTAAACGAAGAGGACGGTCTTCGACATGCGACGACTCACTGCTTGACGGAAGGTTCGAATTCGTCGGTTCGGAACGGCGAGGCGGGCAGGCCGGCCTTGTTGACCAGATTACAGACCGGGAAGTTCCTCCACCCGTATCGGACGGCGACCGGCTTCGACACCGCGTCGCAGGTCACGATCACGCGATCGCCTTCGATGACGGCCTTGGGGTCGTGGAACACCTTGTCCTCGCCGCAGACGG
>JANLUE010000744.1:0-1683 GCA_031363325.1 Gemmataceae bacterium | reverse complement strand
CCCCCACCGAGCAACCCGACGCGGTCGGCCAAGGCCATCGCTTCATTCGGGTCGTGGGTTACTTGGATTATTGTGAGGTGGAACCGCCTCTGAAGCAAGTGTAAGTCCTGAGATAATTTTGACGCGAGGGCCGAATCGACCCCGGCGAACGGTTCGTCCAGTAGCCAGACGGCGGTTCGCCGCACGAGCGCCCGGGCCAGCAAAACCCGCCGTTGCTCGCCGCCGGACAACTCGTGTGGCCGTACGTCGAGCAATTGCGAAATCGCCAATAACCCAGCCGCCTCGCGTACCCGATTCTCGATTTCGGCTTCGCCAAGCTCAGGCCGTCGGCGCTCGAAATCGACCCCGGCCCGAATGTTACGCCGTACATCCCGGTCCGGGTACAACGCGCCACGTTGCGGTACGAACGTGACTTTGCGTTGGTGGGGCGGCAGCGAATCGACCCGGCGGTCGCCGAATTGAATCGTCCCCCCATCGGCGGATTCAAGCCCGGCGACCAGACGCAAGAGCGTGGACTTCCCGGACCCACTCGGCCCGAGCAGAACGAAGTGCTCGCCGTCCCGGACGTGAAGCGCGGTCGGGTGCAAGCCAACGGCTCCGTTGGCGTACGTCTTGTGGACATCGGCGAGAAGAATGTCGGGCACCCGGTTTTCTTAGTACCAACGATCGGCCCTCGCCGAATTTGCGCCAATCACTTCTTCGGGTTCTGCTCCGCTTTCAGGAGCGCGTCGTCGAGGGCTCGGGCGTAGACCTCGTACGGTTCCACGCCGATGAAGCGGGCCACCGCTTTGCCGTCGAGCAAGACGATCACCGTCGGCAATTCTCGAATTTCGTATTTGGCGGGCAAGTCGCGGTTCTTGTCGACATCGACGATCGTGAAGTCGACGACGCTGAACTCTTTCTGGAGTTGTTTGATCGCGGGTTTGAGTTGATGGCAAGGCCCACACCACTCGGCCCCGAAGTCGAGGAGTTGGACCCGCGCGGGTACTTTTGGCGGGGCCTGGCCCGTCGTTGGCGACATCGGCTCGCAGCCGGCCAACGCGAAAAGGGCAATTGCGATTGCGGTACGAAGGAAGTTATTCATCATGCCATTCTGATGCGGCCCAACGGCAAACGCAACGGCTTCTCGCGGAATTTCCCAATCGTCTACCTCGCTCAGTCGATCGGCCCTCCCTTGCGACGGATCGCCGGGGCCGCTAAATTCATCAAAGAATTCGACGTTCCGATCTATTCGCCCACGCTCGCCCACACTCGCCCACACCGAGGCCGGCCAAGGTGTCCGACTCTTTCGACGAGTTCCTGACCAACTTTCGAGCCAACAACCGTGACGCCGCGGGCGAGCTCTTCGATCGGTTCTCGCGCCGGCTCCGGGGATTGGCCCGTCGGCGACTCGAGGGGCAACTCCAACACAAGGTCGACCCGGAAGACGTGGTTCAGTCGGCCTACAAGAGCTTTTTTCACCGCTACGGGGACGGCGACTTCGAGGCGGTGAACTGGGATAGTCTTTGGGGCCTGTTGACGCAGATCACGGTTCGCAAATGTTGCGAACGGGCGGCGTATCATCGGGCCAAGCGCCGCGATCTGGCCCGCGAGGCCGGCGCGCCGGCGGACTCGTCCCCCTGGCACGAGGCCCTGGACCGCGAACCCACTCCCGACGAGGCGGCGGAACTCGCCGAACTCGTC
>JANLUE010000739.1:0-15256 GCA_031363325.1 Gemmataceae bacterium | reverse complement strand
ATCGCCGGCGTCGCGCTCTTGGGCCACGGTTCGGAGGAATCGCAGGCGATCGATCTCTTCGATCTCCCGACCGAGTCCTTTGTTCGACGACTCGGTTTGAAGCAGCCAGTTTTGAACTTCAAGCTGTCGCCCGATGGTCGGCTCGTCGCAGTCGTTCACGAACAGCAGAACGGGCGGTTCAACGAAAAACAGATGATGAGAGTTTACGACGCGACATCGGGCCGCATGTTGCTCGAGTTCACGGCCGAAGGAGGGGCCGATGCGGCGATCGCGATTTCGCCCGATAGCCGGCTCTTCGCGCGAATGGAGACGAACGCCCGGTCGGAGAGCAAGATCGCGATCTGGGAAATCTTCGCCGCTCAACCGCGAATGCGGCTGAGTGCCCCCGGCAGCGTGTCGGCCATGGCGTTCTCGCCGGACGGGCGAAGCCTGGCGACGAGCGGGGCCGGCGGGCCGATCCTGATCTGGGACCTGTTCCACGGCCGCAAGGAAGCCGACCCACCGACACCGGTCGAACTCGACCGAGCGTGGGACACGCTGTCCGGCAATGGCGAAGAGGCGTTCGCCGCGATCGCCCGGCTCGCCCAGTTCCCGGATCGGGCCTTGCCTTTCCTGCGCACGAAGTTGAAGCCGATCCAACCACCGAATGTGGCCGACGTCACGAAGTGGATCGAGGCCCTCGACCACCGGGACTATCGCAAACGCGAAGCCGGCTCGAAGTCGTTGAACGAACTCGGCGAACGTGGCCGCGACCCGTTGCAGAAGGCGCTCGCCAACAACCCTACGCCGGAGACCCGGGAACGCATCGAGAAACTGTTATCCATTGCCGAGAAACTGACGGCCGAGCACTTGCGGATGTTGCGGGCCGTGGAAGCGGTGGAACTGTCCAACACGTCGGCCGGCCGAGATTTGTTGGCGAACTGGGCGACCGGCGCTCCGGGCGCGGTGCTCACGCGCGAGGCGTCGGCCGCGCGCGAGCGGATGCCGCGTTAGTCCTTCAACTCACACCCAGATGTCTTCGTTCTTGTACGTGCCGTTCAGCCGTTTACGGTAGACGTGGCCTTTGTCGTCCACGATGCCCTGCGCACTTTCGATTTTTCTCATGAACATCCCGGCCGGCCGGGGCGATTCTTCCCACTTCATCCCGGTCGATGCTCCCTGACAGTACAGCGCGTGATCGAAGCCGGCCCGGTCGTGGACCTTGCCATCGTGGATGTGGACCGTCGGGAAGAACAAACGCTTCGCGTCCGCCCGGGGGAAGGTGAAGGCCATGGGATGAACTTTCTTCTCGCCCTTTTTGAGCTTGAAGACCGCGAAACCGAAGTCCGCGTAAGTCGGCAGCTTGTCCCAGGTGCCGTCCGGCAGGCGAAACTGTTCGTCGAGTCGGGAGAAATCCTTGACGGTCGGCACGAACGACGCGACGAAGCTTCCCACTTCGATGACTTCGAGTTTCTTGACGTGGCCGGCCGCCAGCGAATCGTCCTTTTTCCGATCGAGCGACCTGGGCGGCGGCGGTTCGGGGAACCCGGCCTTCATCTCGTCGAAGAACTCCGGGTATTTTTCGAGGCTGATGAACGAGACGGCGTCTTCCTTGCTCGCCTTTGGCGTCGGGATCGGCAAGATCATGGCCAGGTCGTCTTTGGCCTTGAACGTCATGGCGTAAACGAGAAACTGCCGACCATCGCGCGCGGGCCGCGCGAAGATGTTCGTGCCGGCCACGTGCTCGACGGGCTGAGAGAAGCAACACATGTCGGAACTCCTTGAGTGGGCGAAATGTTGGGCTCACCGACGAGACGAGGCCCGGCCGCTGTCGGATTGCGTCACGGGCCGGTAACGGTTGCGAGGTGGCGCAATGGCTTTGCTCCCCCACCAACTTCTGAATGAACGGGAAGTCCATCCGAACAGACTCTCGCCATTGTACGCCGCGGACGCCATGATTCGCGCGATCGCCAACAAGCCTTCCCCGCGGGTACACAACCGACTGCCATTCGCCTGGCCGGACTTCGAGGTCGAACTGCTGGTGGGTCGACTCCCGAAACGAAACAAACGCCAGAAGACTGCGGACTTGATCCAGCCGCCAATTGGTGTTGCCCGGACGAATCCGGTGTCGGAGCGACAGGCGAACCCGAGAGCGAGGCCCCCACGAGTTCCCGTAGGCCCCCACGAAATGTCGTGGCCACGGCGTCGTGGGTCGCTCGTCGACGAACGCGTGCCCGAAGAATTCGCAAGTCGCAAACTCTTATTCAATAATCGTTTACAACTTTGTTCTTGAGGAGACCGAATCGCGGTACGCGCCTCGCTTTAGGACTCGGCATCACCCCGACCCGAGGACTTGCGATGAACCCGACTTCACTCCCCGTCGCGATCGAAAACGCCGAAGCGGAACTGATCGAGCGCCTCCGAGCCGGCGACAATTCGGCGTATGGCCAACTGGTTCGCGACCACGCCCAACGCCTGACCGCGACGGCGCGTGGATTTCTGACTTGCGACGATCAATGCGCCGACGCGGTTCAGGACACGTTCGTCTCGGCCTTCAAGGCGATCGCGACGTTCGAGGGCAACTCGCGACTGGGGACCTGGCTGCATCGCATCTTGGTGAACCATTGCCTGATGAAACTGCGCCGCTCGAAGCGGGCCGGTGCCGTGTCGCTCGATTCGCTGGGCTCCGACCGCTTCGGCCCGGCCTCCCATCCGAGCGATCGCCTGACCCGCAATGAACTGATGGCGTGCGTTCGCCGCGAGGTCGAGCGACTACCGGCGAGCTACGGCGAGATCATCCGTTGCCGCGATCTGGAAGGACTCGACACCGACGCGACGGCCGTCAAACTCGGCACCTCGCGAGCGGTCGTGAAGACCCGCCTTCATCGCGCCCGCGCGGCCTTGCGAAACGCGCTGGCTGGTTCGGTGTTCGCATGAGGCTGGGCTTACATCGCCGCCATTCGTTTTTGCATCTCCTCGGGCGACACGTCTTCAACGTGTGTGCTGAGCGTCCACACATGGCCGAACGGGTCGACGACCGTCCCACTTCGGTCGCCGTAGAACTGATCGACGATCGGCCGCATCACGCTCGCTCCGGCGGCGACGGCCTTCGCGAACGTCGCGTCCACGTCCGGCACGTAGATCATGAACCCGGTCGACGTGCCGCCGAGCGTTCGCGGGCTCTTGTTGCCCCACTCCGGGTTCTCGTCGGCCATCATGACGAACGAGTTGCCGATCTTGATCTCGGCGTGCGCGATCTTGCCGTCCGGCGTCGGCATGCGCATGACCTCGACGGCACCAAACGCCTTCTCGTAGAAGGCAATCGCCTCGGCTGAATTGTGCAGGTAGATGTACGGCGTGACGGAGTGATACCCGTCGGGGATCGGATGGACGGACATGCGCTGGCTCCCGGATGCGACGGGCGAGTGAGATGAGGGTATCAGAGCGGCGGGCGATTCGCAAACGCGGTCGATAGGATTGCGAAAGACATGGCGACCGTGGCCCGATCCTTTGCATAGGCGTTTGGCGTCGGCCAACTTGCGAGCGGGCTACAATCACACATCACTCCAGCCCGAGGCCTCGCAATGCGCCGAATACTCTCCGCATTATTCGCCTTCGTTCCGGTGATCGCCGGCGCGCAGGAACCCGAGGCGTCGCGCAAGGCCCGCGACCGGACGTGGGAACTCGGCGGCAACGTGACGAACATCGGAACCAAAGACGATCCGATGTATAAGCTGACCCTGACTCGGCATCGACGACATGAAGGGCTTGGAGGAGCTCGACCTCTCCTACGCGTACATCAAGGACCAAGCCTTGAAGTCGCTCGCGGGCCTGAGCGGTTTGAAGAAACTCGATTTGGCGTCGGCCGACATCTCCGATGCCGGAGTGGCGCACCTTAAGGGCCTGAAGAACCTGGAGTCGCTCAACCTCCACAAATGTTCGGCCGTCACCGATGCGTGCCTCGAATACATCAAGGGCTTGCCCGCACTGAAGAACGTAACCTTCGGTGAAACCAAGGTCACGCCGAAGGGGATCGCGTCTCTGCGGGAAGCCCGGCCGAAATTGAAATTGAACTGAGTCATTTCCCCATCAGATTCAACACGGCCATCGAGAGGGTTTGCAGATTTTTTTCAGATGAGCCGTATACAGCTGAAGCTGGCTAGTTGGCTTGAGTCTCCAGTCTCCGAAAGTTGTCCCAGCTTGCGGTTCACGCCAATCCTTCAACACGCCTAGCGCGAGCCGACGCAATTCGCTGTCGTCGGCGAAGTGTTCGCGAATTCGGGCCGCCGGATCGGCGCTGACGGCTCGCAGGGCGAGGATCAGCCACGTTAAGCGAGCGTCTCCATCGACGGCGGCGGGTGCCATCGCTTCCAATAGATACGGCTCGCTCGCGCGGCCATCGGGGCCGAAGGTCCCAAGCGCTTGCGCCGCGCACGCAATCACGTGCGGCGATTCGTCCTTGAGCGATTCAATCAAGGCGGCCACGGATTCGCTCGGATTCGTGGCGATTTGGCCGATGGTCGTGGCGGCCGCCGCCCGCGTCGCGGCCTCTCGATCCGAAAGCGCTTTGATCAAGCGCGGAAGATTGCCGGCCGCCGCCGAACCAAAGTGTCCAAGAGTTCGCACCGATTGGCAACGCACGTCGCGATCCCGATCGTGCAACGCGTGCTCGACCCGCTCGAGAATTTCGGGATCGAGAAACTTGAATCGGACGAGGTCGAATTGCGCGGCCAATCGACCGGACACGCTTTCGTCGCCCAATTGTCCAAGCAGATTGATCCGCGACGAGGGAGCGCAATCAGTTTGAGTCGATTCGGGGCCAAGGAGCGAATCGCCCGTTCGCCGAAGGTAGTTCAAGCCTTTCCAAAGTGGCTCGCTCGCGTCGGCCCGCAAGTGTTTAGCCCACGCGGGACGGCCTTCGTCGCGAACGTGGGCGAAGACGGCCAGCGCGTAGCCGAGGGCGTTGGAGTTGAGGTAACCCTGTCGAGAAATCTGAAACCAGTTCCATTGGCCATTTGATTCCGAACTCGATTGCACCGTGCCATTGGCGAGAAAGATTCCCGTGCCGAGGAACACGGGCAACAAATCGGTGACCTGTTCGTGGTCCGGCTCGTCCGTCGTGAGGTGGCCGCCTTTCAACAAAAGTTCGTGCGCGAGTTCGTGAGCCATCGTCGCGAGCATTCGCGCGGGGTCGTCCAGTTGCGAGTCGGCGACGCAAATGACGGACTGCTGTCGCATTTCATACAGCCCAGCCGCGCCCGGTATGTCGTCGTCCGGCACGAACCGCAGTGTCACCGCTTTGGGATCGACTTCCATGTACTTGCAGAGGCGTGCCAGGCATTCATGAGCCCCCGATTCATCGTGGGCCAATTCATCTGGAAAGAACTCGGGGGTTGGCAAGATCACACGGGCTCGTTTCATGCGCTCGAGGCCAAATCGCTCGGCGAGCCAACGCAGACGCCATTCGATCCACGCCTTTTCGTGGGAACCGACCGGGCATTTTGGGCCAAAGAGTCCGAACATGGCGATCTCGAATCGAAAAAAGCTGAATTCAACAATCGTCACTTCCCCATCAGATTCAACACGGCCATCGAGAGAGTTCGCACGCCGGTGCGCATGGTCGGTTCGGGCAGGGGCACGTAGGCATCGGTGTGCCCGCCGGGCAACGGCTTGGCTCCGTCTTTCTTCGAGGCCGCGACTTTGCTCGGATCGACCGAGCCGAGGAAGTACATGAAGATCGGGATCTCGCCGTTCAGGCCGAACCGCGAGAAGTCTTCGCCACCCATGATCGTCGGGCGGGGATGCAGTTTGTCGTCGCCGAGAATTTGCTTGAACAAGCCGACGGTCTTGCGCGTCAGTTCGACGTTGTTCTCGAGCTTTGGCGTGAACTCATCGATCAGATGCGTGATCTCCGGGGCTGGCGCGTCGGACGCCGCGGCGGCCGCCTTGGCCTTGCGGGCGATCGATTCGAGGATGTGCTTCCGCGTCTTGTCCGTCGTACTTCGGACAGTGATCTGAAGCTTCACGTCGTTCGGGATGATGTTCGCTTTGGTCCCCCCGTGGATCGAGCCAACCGTGACGACCGCCGGGTCGGTCGGGTTCATTTCGCGTGAGACGATCGTCTGCAAGTCAAGAATGAGCCGGGCCGCCTGGGCGATCGGGTCGATGGTGTTGTGCGGGGCCGCCCCGTGGCCGCCCTTGCCTTTCACGAGAATTTCAACCGTGTCCACGTTGGCCATGGCCAGGCCTTCCGTGTAGTTGATGTGCCCCGTTTCGAGCAAGGCGTCCGCGTGGAGGGCAAGGCACATATCGGGCTTGGGGAAACGTTTGTACAGACCGTCGGCGAGCATCATGCGGGCCCCGGAGCCGATCTCCTCGGCCGGCTGGCCAACCATTACGAGGGTGCCGCTCCATTTGTCTTTGAGCGCCGCCAGCACGCGGGCTGTGCCGACCCAACAGGTCATGTGGACATCGTGTCCACAGGCGTGCATGACGCCGACTTCGCGGCCAGAGCGGTCGCGGGTCTTCACCTTGCTGGCGTAGGCGACGCCGGTTTGCTCGACGATCGGCAGGCCGTCCATGTCAGCCCGGACGAGGATCGTGGGGCCGGGCCCATTTTTGAGAACGGCGACCACGCCGGTCCCGCCGACCTTTTCGGTCACGTCGAACCCGAGGGCCTTCGCTTCCTTGGCCATGCGGGCGGCGGACTGCACTTCGACGAGGGACAACTCCGGATGTTCGTGGAAGAATTTGTAGATTTCGACGAGATCCGCGAGGTTCGATTCAACTTTGGCGTCGACGGCCGACAGGCGTTCGGCGACTTTGGGATCGGGCTTGGAGTCGGCGGCGGCCAGCGCGCCGGCGCAAACTAGACCGGCCATGAGGGTGCGGATCATCGGAACGGCCTTTCGGGGTGTTGGGAATGTAAAATCCCGCCCAAATTCCGGTTTTTCGGCGGCGGCGATCGGGTACGTGTGCGTATAGTAACTTTGGATAGGCAGGGGCCTTTCCCGGTGCAAGTGCCGGCCACGTTCGGCCTTGGGGCCGCGTTAGCCGGCGATGTCTCGCGGCGCGCTCTTCTCCCCAGGCCGCACGACCGTCCCTTCACTGCCTTTATCTGGCGCTGGCGCGCCGGCCATTATTGCGTCGGGAAGGAGTACCATGTCCGCGAAGAAGATCCCGCAGCCGAAGCGAAAAGAAATTTTCCAGTCCCTCGTTGCCGCTCAGGATACACACTCGATGACCGTCCGCGACTCCATGCGGCAGGTTCAACTCGATCACAACATCACCGAGTCCCAACTCGAGGACATCATCGAAGAAGGGGTCGAAAAAGAATGGCTCGACGAGGTCGCGGCCGCTTAGAGTCGGCCCGAACACAGAACGACGCGAAGGCGGCCACAGGGCCGCCTTTTGTGTTTGCGACTTCGGGCAAAGCGAAGGAAGGGCGAACCGCCGTTCGATCCTAAACCCCAACCGCCTGCGCCACAGTGACTTCGCGCGGCACCAGGTCGAAAGTTTGGAGTTCCGATACGTCGAGGCCCGCGACGGCGTCGAGCATGCGCGTCGAGCCGTAGCGGACCAGCAGGTTCTTCAGCCGGTCGCGGGCCCGGCCGATGCCCACGTAAGTTCGGAAGCGGGCGGTGCGGCCGAGTGGCAGGCGCGGCTGATCGGCGTCGAACTCCCAGGGGTGGAAATACAGGACGGGCACGCCGGTCGGTTCGTTACGGGCTTGCGCCACACCGGCCCGCAGGACGGCCGGGGGGAACAACCGAAAGTAGCCACCGCCGGCGGCGGGCAAGTTCGCGCCGGCCATTCGATACGTCGCCGGGGGTAATTCGAGGATCGTCCGCTCCGTGCCACGAGCGTGGTAAGGGAAGCGCGGCGCGTCCGGCACGCCGTACCGATCGTGCCGCACCGGAAACACCGACGAATCGTAGCGGTAGCCGACTTCGGCGAGCACGTCGATCGCCCAGGCCGTCTCGCGGGTGAGGCTGAACGTCGGCGCGCGATAGCCAACGACGGCCTGGCCGCTCGCTTGCTCCAGTGCGTCTTTCGCTCGGCAGACATCGGCTCGGAAATCGCTCGGCGACAATCGATGAATGCGGCGATGGTCCCAGCCGTGGCTGGCGACTTCGTGCCCGGCCGCGGCCATGGCTCGGATCAGGCGGGCGTGTTCAATCGCCAGATCGCCGAGCACGAAGAAGGTGGCTTTCGCCCCGTGCTCGGCCAACGTATCGAGCAGCCAGTAGGTGCTCGACTCCATGCGGTCGGCGTAGTCGCGGCGCAGGTCGGGCGGGCAATCGTAGGCGACGGCGGCCTCGATTCGGTCGTGCGGTTCGATATCGAACGTGAAGACGACGGGCCGCATCGCAGGGGGTTCGGTCACGAGAGAAGCGGCCGATGGGCGGGTCCGCGATCCAGGGCGAGCCAGTAGGCTGAACATCCGTGTTCCCTTCTCCCGCGCTCCGCGCGGGCCCACCTTCGGGACTTAGAAACCTAGTTCGCTTTCAGCGAATTGAACACCAATCCGGTCAAAAGTTTGGGGAAAAAGTACGTCGATTTCGGCGGCATTTTTTCGCGATGCCCCGCGATGCCCTCGACGTGCTCCATTCCCGCCGGAGGAACCAGGGCGGCCAGATCGCACGAACCGGCCGCGATCGCGTCCTCCACTTCGCCGAGCAAATGTACGTACCGGCAACTCGCCGACCCGCCCACGGCCGCTGGAATCAGCTTGCCCAAGGCGGCCACGTGCAACACGCTGACGGCCAATTCCCGCCACTCGGGGCTGTGGTCCGACGCCAGTTCGGCCATCAGCCCAGGGTTCGTGAACCGCGCCGTCTGCCAGACGTTATCCGTTTTCGTGTGGAACGCCAATACCGATTGGCCGCCATCGCTCTCGATGGTTTCCCAGGCCGCTTGAGCCGAAGCGACGCGTTCGACCATAAAGTGTGTGCCCATCGCGGTTTTGAGTTGACCGGCCGACGACCCGGTGAACCCCGATATGAGCCGATGCGTCGGCAGAATGATTAGTCCCGGGTCGGACATCGAGACGAGCATCATGAGGACGAAGTTGGCCGCCGAATCTTCGTTCGTGATCTGGCCAGCCGCTTTCGCTTCCTCCTGATAGCGCAACGATGTCTCGTACCGGTGGTGGCCATCCGCAATGAACACCGGCCGTTCCACCATGCCGCTGGCGACCGAACCGATCATTCGTTCGTCGGTGATCGTCCAAATTCGACTCACGACCCCGAGGTGGTCGGTCGCTTCGAGCGGCAAGTTGCGATGCAAATGCGGTTCGAGCCGGCCGAAGATGTCGTTCGTGTCGTCCGGGTAAAGGCCAAATACCGGGCTCAGGTTCATGTTCGTGGCGCGGAAGAGCTTGATTCGATCTTCCTTTGGGCCGGCCATCGTTTGTTCGTGCGGGAAGATGCGGCCCGTGCCGAACGGCTCGAGCCGAACGCGGGCCATGAACCCGCGACGCTTGTACGTCGTCCCTTCGACCGTGAACTCTTGCTCGACGACGTAGAGCGAACGCAACGTGTCTTGCCGGAGGGCCTGGTCGTTGAGCCAGCCGCTCAGGGCCTGACTGGCGCGCGTGTACTTGTTCGAGGTGGGGGTATCGTCCGGTTGCGGCTGGGACAGTTCGACGCGGATCGCGTTGTAGGGGCTGCGATCGTGCAGGGCCTGTTGGAGGTTCGCGTCGATCACGTCGTAGGGCGGCGCGACGAGGTCGGAGAGCGGCCCGGCCCGGCCCAGATCGTAGCGAAATCCGCGAAACGCCCGAATGTCGGCCATGACGATTCTTCCTCGATTTCAAAGCTATCATCATACGAGCCGGGGGCGCGAATGATGACCGACGACGAACTACGGAACCTGCTGACCGATCGCCTGACCGAAACAATCCTGCGCATAGGGGAAGCGTGCGCGCGGGTCGGCCGTGATCCAAAGGAAGTGACGCTCGTCGCGGTCACCAAGACCGTATCCGTTCGCGTGGCCGGCCTGCTCCCGGAGTTGGGAGTGTTCGACCTCGGCGAAAATCGACCCCAGTCCCTGTGGTCGAAGGCGGAAGCGCTCGCGGGCCGATCGATTCGCTGGCACATGATCGGTCACCTGCAACGCAACAAAGTCGAACGCACGTTACCGATTGTCGAGTTGATTCACGCGGTCGATAGTGTGCGATTGCTCGAGGCGATCGGTGCGGAGGGGGCGAAGCTCGGCATACGGCCGCACGTGATGTTGCAAGTCAATGTGAGCCGGGAAGCGCAAAAAAACGGCTTCGACCTCGTGGGACTTCACGACCTGATCGCGCGCTGGAACGTCGAGGTCGTCGGCCTCATGGGCATGGCCGCCTTTTCCGACAACCCGGAACAAGCCCGGCCCGCGTTCGTCGAACTCCGCCAGGCACGCGACGAACTGCGAGTGAAGTGGCCGGCCCTCGAACAATTGTCGATGGGCATGTCCGGCGACTACGAAGTCGCCGTCGAAGAAGGGGCGACGTTCGTTCGACTCGGCTCGACGCTGTTCGCCGGGCTCGACGGGGAATGACATCACGGCTGGACGACGTTCATCCAAGACCAGCCCATGAGCGTGGCCTACGGCATGCCGAAAGCCGCCCGAGACTTGAACCCGCTGGGCGACATCACCAATCGCGTTCGCGCGGCCTTCGCGTGTTGACTGGAGGATGAGGGGCATGAAACGCATCGCAACGGTGTTGGTGCTCGGGCTGGCGGCGTTCGCCGCGACCTATGGCGTCGTCCGTCTGAGTCGAACCAACTCCCCGGCCCCGAGCGGCATGGTGTGGATTCCCGGCGGCGAGTTCACGATGGGAACCGATGGCGAGTCGAGTCTTGCGGACGAGAAGCCATCGCACCGCGTTCGAGTCGATGCGTACTGGATGGACGAAACCGAGGTGACCAACGAACAATTCCGCGAGTTCGTCGATGCCACGGGCTACGTCACAGTCGCCGAGAAAGCGCCCGACCTCGCCGAAATCATGCGTCAGGTCCGTCCCGGCACGGCCCCGCCGCCTCCGGAAAGCCTCGTTCCGGGTTCGCTCGTGTTCGTTCCGACTCCAGGTCCGGTATCGCTGAACGATGCCACCCAGTGGTGGCGCTGGACGCCCGGAGCGAGTTGGAAACACCCGGAAGGCCCGGGGAGCACGATCGACGGAAAGGACAATCATCCGGTCGTTCATGTGTCGTGGGACGATGCGGCCGCCTACGCGAAGTGGGCCGAGAAGCGACTCCCCACGGAAGCCGAATGGGAGTTCGCCGCACGCGGCGGACTCGACGGCAAGCCTTACGTTTGGGGCGACGAGCCTCCGTCCAAGGAAGAGCCGCGGGCCAACATCTGGCAGGGCGACTTCCCCTACCGCAACTTCGCTCGGGACGGCTTCGAGCGCGCGGCCCCGGTCAAGTCGTTCGCACCGAATGGATACGGGCTTTACGACATGGCGGGCAACGTCTGGGAGTGGTGCGCCGACCGTTATCGCGCCGACCTCTATCGAACGAGAACCGGCGTGACGTCCAACCCGCGGGGCCCGACCGAGGCGTACGACCCGCGCAATCCGCTGGCCGACTCGCGCGTGCAAAAGGGCGGGTCGTTCCTGTGCAGCGACAGTTACTGCACGCGGTATCGGCCGGGTGCCCGGCACGGCTGCAGCCCGGACACCAGCATGTCGCACGTCGGGTTCCGGTGCGTGAAATCGCCGGAGCCATTGAAGGACAGATAACTCGCCTTGCGGCAACGATACCTCACATCTCATTGGCACGCGCCCGTCGGTCGCGATACCATATCCGGACTCACCCGATCCTCCAGGAGTTCTCTCCATGTCCGAGTCCGTCGATCGCCGCGACTTCGTCAAGTCCGGCGTGGCCACCGGGGCAGCGTTGGCGTTCACCGCCGCCAGCTACAACCGCGTGATGGGGGCAAATGAAAACCTCCGCGTCGCCTTCCTCGGCGTTGGCGGCCGCTGTCAGCAGCACGTCGATGTCATTCTCAAGATGCAGGCCGACAACGCGGGCGCGGTCCCAGTCGCCGCGTGCGACGTCTGGGACGGCGACCCGACGAAAGGTCGCGGCAAGGGCCAGGGCCTGTTCCCGACCGCCAAGCGCTGCGGCCTCAACCTCGACGACAAGCAACACGTCTCGAAGGACTATCGCACGATCCTCGACCAGAAGGACGTGGACATCTGCGCGATCGCGACGCCCGACCATTGGCACGCCCGCATGTCGATCGACGCGATGATGGCCGGCAAGGCCGTCTACTGCGAGAAACCGATGACCCGCACGATTGCCGAGGCGCACGCCGTCGTCGATGCCTGGAAGAAAACGGGACAGGTCATGTCGGTCGGCGTGCAGTCGATGGCCGACCCGACCTGGCGGCTCGCCAACGAGTACATCCGAGCCGGCAAGATCGGCAAGGTGCTACAGGGCCAGACGAGCTACTATCGTAACTCCGAAGTCGGCCAGTGGCGGTACTACACGCTGACCAAGGACATGAACCCGAAGACGATCGACTGGGAAATGTTCCTCGGCCACAAGTTCGACGTGAACGGCGAGAAGCTCGGGCCGCAACCGAAGGACATGCCGTTCGACCGGGCCGTGTTCGCCCAGTGGCGTTGTTACTGGCCATTCGGCGGCGGCATGTACACGGACCTGTTCGTTCACCAGACGACGCACCTGATCGCCGCGATGGGCGTGCAATATCCGAAACGCGTCGTCGGTGGCGGCGGAATCTACATGGAGTACGACACCCGCGATGTGCCGGACGTCGCAACAGTCGTGGCCGATTACGAAGAGGGCTGCCAAGTTCTCGTGACCGCAACGATGGTCAACAACCACCGCATCGAAGAGTGCATTCGCGGCCACTCGGCGACGCTGGTGTTCGATTCCAAGCTGACGAACCCGGCCGACCCGAAGAGCCCGAAGGAATTCGGCTACACGATCCTGCCGGAAGAAGTGAAGTCCGCCCCCTCCGGCCCCGGCGGCGAAGCGATCAAGGGCGGCACCTGGGTGCCGGGCGGCCTCAAGGGTGACGACACGACCGCCCTTTGGGTCAACTTCCTGGAACACGTGCGCACCAAGAACCAGGACACGTTCAGCACCCCGGCCCTCGGCGCGGCCGCGTTCACGACCGTGAACATGGGCGTGCAAAGTTACCGCTACGGCAAAGCGTTGTTCTGGGACAAGGACGCTCGCCGCCCGGTCGAAGCCGACCCATCGTGGGCCGCCGCCTGGGAGAAACGCTCGAAGGGTCGCGGCAAGCCGAACCACATCCAAGGCTGGACCGGCGGCGACGCGGGCAGCCTGCTCGTCCCGCCCGACTACATGAAGCTGGCCGGCCCGTGGGTCGACGGCAAGGACCCGGGGGGCGAAGGTTGAGCAACAATAGGAAGGCTCGTTCGCCGCTCCGCGGCGAAAGCGTCTCCCTCCGCTCCGCGGCGTTCGGCTGCAAACTGTAGTACCCTCGTGCCCAACCGGAGGCGATCGCGTGGCGATGGGGCCGTTCCCGACCGAACAGATTCACGACCCGCAGTTCGAAGAACTCGTGGGCCGTCTGTGTCGGCATCCCTCGAACTTTGTGAATCCAGACACTTTCTGGGCCGTCTGTGCGTATCTGGACGGGTTCGACGCGGCCCGGAGCGGGGGACCGTTGATCGGCTTTCACCCCTGGCTTGTCCTGCGGATGGGGGACGGCCACAGCCTGCACTGGCCTGGCTTGGCACGGCGAATCGTCTCGCCGTCGCCGGGTGAGAGTGAAGATGTTCATATCAGCCGACTTGGTGTGCTGCTCGCGGAGTTTTTCGAGTACAGGCGAACGAACGGGCTCACAAAAGTGTTCCGGGACTACTCGAAGTGGCTGCTCCGCCGGTCCTGGTATTCCGGGCCGCTGCGGGACAAGTAGACGAGCCACCGATCCGAATGTTCCTCATTCTTTTCTCGCACCTTGGAACTGGTCATACCAGTCGTGTTCCGCAATCGACCTGACGCGGATTCGCGCAAACCGGTAAGCTGTTTCGCAGTCGATGCGTCAGCCCAAAACTTCACCCGATCGGCCGAGTCGAGGCCCCTGCAAGGACTTTTCAATGACACTGCCAATCCAACTCGAACAGGAAGAAGACGGCCGGTGACGCGAAACTGAAAGTTCCTTCGGGGATTTCGTCGGCGATGCCAAAGCAACAGTTGGTCACGGTTGCCATTCCGAAACCCGCTCGATTGGAATGCCTACTTTCTCAACTTGGAATTCACACACTTTCGGCGATTTGGATCGCGCTGGGAGGCTGCTCGAAGCGTTGGTTGGGTCGTGGTCCGGATTGATTGGTGCGGGGCAGCACCGATCAAGACTTCGTTGGAGGGGAGCTATCATGGTCGGCGACTGGATGGGCAGCCTGTACTCCGTCGACGGTCGCCGATCGGACTTGTTCCTGTTCCTCGATCACGACGGTCGGTACGAACGCACCGTCCACATGGATCCAGACTACCGGCGAAGCGATTCGGGTCGCTGGGAATACGACGAGGACGCCCGAACACTTCGGCTGGTATTTGACGCGCCCGACGCGTACGAACGAATGTCGGAATGCTGGGAAGTGCTTTCGGTTCGCGGCTGCGAAGATTCCAACGTGTTGTTGGTTCTGCGGGAAATCATTTTGGCCAGCCGCAACCTACCGATCGTCCTTTCGCGGGTTCACTGCAACGGCCGCGGCTACGGCAAGGATTGGGAGCAACGTCTCGCCAAACCGCCAGATGTCTTGCTCGACACGAGCATGTAATAGACTTTCGGGCGATGCTGAAGCTGCCGACGAACCATCATTCAGCTCACTCGGAGGCGCACGATGTTCGCTTGGCTCCGCCGGAGGCTTGCCCCTGTCGCGCTGCCGGCCGTCGTGCGACCCCCGGGGAGTTCCAAGGGTCGCCGTGGAACTCGGAGCCAACAGAAGACTGGAACCGTTCGCAGCATTGGCAGGACTACTATCGCGAACTTCTGGCTGACAAAAACCCTTGGCGACGTGGACAAGTCGTCCACCGTGAGGTCGATCTACTCATACAGATGCTCATCGCGGCCGGCGAGCTACCCCGGTCGGCCCCCCAGACCGTACTCGACGCCGGGTGTGGCATCGCGCTGATTCCGCACGTCCTCGCCTGTTGGGGGTTTCGTGTGACTGCGATTGACTCGTGTGCGGGGGCCGTCGAGGTCGCATCGAGGTACCAACCGACTGAGGAGGAACTAGCCCGGTGCGTGCCGGTTTGGGAAACGTGCAGGGACTTCCCCCTTGCTC
>JANLUE010000698.1:0-2547 GCA_031363325.1 Gemmataceae bacterium | reverse complement strand
GGCCAATTTGTCGCTCGCGAGTGGATCACTTGAAGTCGGCAGCGGAATTAAAAATGCCGGGAGTTCCGCGCCTGACCGCCAGCCCACGGCCAATCGCAATCCGAACGGACCATGCATGTAGGCCACGGCCGTGAGCCCATCGGCGGAAAGAGTGAAACTCTTCAGGCCGATGCGGCCGACGGCCCGAAGGATTTGCGGCACTGGGATGAGCGGTAGGCGGAACTGTTCGAGCGGCCGATCGGCGTCGATGTCCCACACCGAGTACGACCAGGCGTCGCCACGAGTTTGCCCGATCTGAACTGGCACGTCGCCGCGCCATGCGACGTTGCTGATGCCTGGCACAGTTAGTCGGCGCCGCACGCCGGTCTTGAGGTCGCGGACCCGCGTCGGTTGGTTGTGATCGGGATCGCCGGCCCGCGACCCGCCCATGGCGAGTCGCGTTCCATCCGGGCTGAACGCAACGGAGTTCGCCGCGCCTTCGCGGAAGTCCTTGATGTACTCCAGGTCCAGGCCGGCCAGAAGGGCGGTCAGACGATCGCGCGACTGCGGCTCGCGTTTGGACCCCATCGCTACAACCATTTGGTCCCAGAGCCGATTGCGCCATCCGCCGGAACGAAGCCCCGCATACTCGCGCTCGACGGCCGAAATCTGTCCCTGTCGAACGCGCAATTGCTCGACTTCGAGCTTTTCATTCGCCAGCAGTGTCTTGGCCTCGGCCGACTTGGTTCGTTCTTCTTCGATCGCCACCTTGGAGCTCAATTCCGCTTCCGCCGCCTGCACACGCCGTTGTTCGGTCCGAATCTGCATGATGCCGATTGAGGTCAAGGCCACCAGTCCAACGGCGATCGCCGTCGCCCAACCGGGGTTGCGCTTGACCCACAGGCGAACGCGTCGGCCGACCCAGGGCGGGTTCGCGGCCGTTGGCTCGTTGCGAAGCCAGCGGCGGAGGTCGTCCGCGAAGTCCTGGGCCGTCTTGTAGCGCGTGGCCGGGTCCTTTCGCATCGCCGCCTGGCAGATGGCTTCCAGGTCCGGCGGGACGTTCTTCGCCAGGTCGCGCAGCCGGGGCGGTTCTTTAAAGCGAACCATTTCCTCCAGGTCGAGGACGGACTTCGCGTCGAAGGGAAGCCGCAGGCCGAGCAACTCGTACATGGTGACGCCGAGCGACCACACGTCCGAGCGCGGCTCGGGCTGGCCGCGAAATTGCTCGGGGGCCATGTACGCGTAAGTTCCGACCGCGCCGCCCGTCGACGTGAGAATCACATCGGTCGCGTCGTCGCCGGGTTTCGAATTCGGCCCGACTTCGCCGATCCGCTTGGCGAGCCCGAGGTCGATCACCCAGCACTTGCCCGATCGCTCGGCCATCAGGTTGGATGATTTGATGTCGCGGTGCAGATAGCCGGCCTTGTGGATGGCGTGCAGGGCCTCGGCCGCGTCCGCTAGGCCGGCCGCGACCGATCGACAATACTCGTCGGTGAGCACCGCGATCGTCCGGGGCCGGCGCGCGATGATCGGAACCGGCGGAGCGCCGACTTGCGTCGCGGTCGGAATGGCCTCGGCGGGCTCATCGGGTTCGGCGACGCTTTCGACCAGTTCGGCCAGGCCGTGGCCCTTGCCGCTTTTGCTTCCCGAGCTTCCGTGCGTCTGCAAGAAGCCGACGACGTTGCGAAGCGAAGCGCCGTCGATGTATTGCATCGCGAAGTACTGCAGCGCGCCGCGGCGGCCGGCCGAGAACACCGGCACCACGTTCGACTGATGCAGCTTGGCCAACACTTCTTGTTCGCGCAGGAAGCGCGGGATGGCCGTCGGGTTCGTGTAGCCGGCGCGGACGACTTTCAATGCGACCTTGCGCTTGCTCAGGTACTCCTGCTCCGCGAGGTAGACTTCGCCCATGCCGCCGCCCGCGAGAAAGCGAACGATGGTGAACTCGCCGAGCTTTTCTCCCGGTTGAAGTTGATGGCCGTCTTCCGAGGGCGGTGTCGCGAACGCCCCCTCGACGACTTGCCGGGCGCTCGCGCATTCCTCGAAGAACCCCCGGCCCAACTCCGGGTAGCGGGCCGCGAATCGATGGACGACGGCCGGGCGGTCCGGGCTCGCGTCGAGTTCGCGCATGAATTCGGCGATCGCGTGGTCGTATTCGCCGTTCGATTGCAAGTCGGTCATGGTCATGGAGTGGACTCCGGGGGGCCGGCCAACTTCGTCCAGGCGGCCTTGAATCGCTTCAAGGCTCGAAATTCACGGGCGTACACGGCGTTCGGATCGATCCCAAGTGCGACGGCGATCTCCGCCGGCGCGAACTGTTCAACGTAGCGCAACTCCAAAATCTCGCGATCGACTTCCGACATGCCATCGACGATCTGACGGACCAGGGCTGCCCGTTCGGCGGCTTCCGCCGCCGTGCGCGGCCCCGCGTCGCGTGCCGCCATGCGATCGCCCAGAACCTGCGAGGCGTCCGAAGGCATTTGTTGATTCGGGTCGCGACCATCCGCCCGGAACGCCTTGGCGATCTCGTCCTTCACCAGGAGGTAGAGCCAGACGGTGAACGTCAGA
>JANLUE010000675.1:0-1335 GCA_031363325.1 Gemmataceae bacterium | reverse complement strand
TTGTGCAAGGACCCGGCAGCTTACGCAGCCGGTTCGCCGTTTGGGCGAGGGGCGAGGTTTTGAAATTCCAGGTTTCTAACTGAACCGGGCTTAAGTGTATTTGAAGCCAACCGTCTATTCGGCGAAATGAATTGCCGCGTTGACTCTCTGTGACTCTGTGGTGAGAACTCAGTGCGGCGAATAGCAGACAGCTAGTAGCAGACAGCGAAAAATGAAGTTTCCTGACTTTATCGTTAGCCGGCTCGACTGGCTGGCCAATCAGGCGCGGGCGAATAGCCTGTGGCCGATGCCGTTCGCCACGGCTTGTTGCGGCATCGAATTGATGGCCACCGCGTCGAGCCGATACGACATCGCTCGATTCGGGTCCGAGGCGATGCGTTTCAGCCCGCGTCAATGTGATGTGATGCTCGTCGCGGGCCGGGTCGTCATGAAGATGGTCCCCGTCTTGCAGCGGATCTGGTTGCAGATGCCGGAACCGAAATGGTGCATCTCGATGGGGGCGTGTGCGTCTTCGGGCGGCGTGTTCGATACGTATTCCGTCGTCCAGGGAATCGATCGCTTCCTGCCGGTCGATGTGTATGTTCCCGGCTGCCCGCCGAGGCCGGAGCAACTGATTCGGGCCGTGCTCGATCTTCAAGACAAAGTGAAGGCGACCGGAACCGTGAACGCTCGGGAGTTCGCGGGCCGAAGTGAGTATGAGGGCCCGACGAACCAATCGAACAAACTCGAACTGACGCAAACGATGATCGTGCCCGGCGATTATTCGACCGCCACTCGGACTCGGGACTGAAATGGTCGAACTGCAATCCGTCGTGGCGAAGTTCGGCGACGCCGTGAAATCAACGACGTTCCGAGACAACGCGCGCCTCCACGTCGCGTCCAATCGACTCATCGAATTGATGACCGAATTGAAGTCGACCGGCTTCGACTTCCTCGTCGACGTGACCTGTGTGGACTACCTGCACTATCCGGGCGCGACGGACCGATACGGCGTCGTGTACGCGCTGGCCAATACGGAGTCGGCCGCCCGCGTGTTCGTCAAGGTGATGTTGAACGACCCCGAGCCGACGGTGCCATCGGTGTACTCGTTGTGGAAGGGCGCGGATTGGACGGAGCGCGAAGTTTACGATATGTACGGCATCGAGTTCGAAGGCCACCCGGACCTGCGGCGAATCCTCATGCCCGAAGGCTACACGTCGTACCCCTTGCGAAAAGACTACCCCCTCCGCGGCCGCGGCGAACGGCATAATTTCAACGTCGTCACTCGGGCGGAAAGCTAATCGCACATGGACTTCACAGTCCGCGTAGGACAGGTTTTTAACCTGTCCGGAGCGG
>JANLUE010000668.1:0-1594 GCA_031363325.1 Gemmataceae bacterium | reverse complement strand
GAGTTTCTCATTCATCGACGCGAAGGCTTTTGTCCTTCCCGGCAGAATCGGAGTTCCGCCGCCACGTTCCCGGTGCCAACCACCTGCTTTGGGCTTGGCTGTTCCGTTATAGCCGCTTCACACCGTAGACCTTCAACGCGTTCGCGCCCATCACTTTTTCGCGGGCCGCTTTGCCTTTCGCCGAAACGTACTCGTCGGCCAGCTTGAACACGGTCGCGTAGCTGGCGAACAAATCACTGACCGGCCAGTTGCTGCCGTAGATCAGACGGTCCTCGCCGAACGCCGACCAGATGACATCCAACGTCGGCCGATAGAAGCCGAGGTCCTTCGGGGCCGAGCCATCGTTCTTGCCGGAACCCTCGACCAGGGCGGACAGCTTGCAATAAACGGCCGGGTGCTTCGCGACCGCTTCGATGCCACGCACCCAGTCGGCCGGCGGTGCTTTGCCGTCGATCCGCACATTCGCCATGTGGTTGACGACGATCTTCAACTTCGGGAACGCCTTCGCGAGCGCCGCGACGTCGGCCAACATCGCCGGCCCGCCGTTGATGTCGAGCGTGAGCTCCGCCTCTGCGAATCGGCCGATGTCCTTGCGGAACGCGTCCGAGTCGAGGCCCTTCTTCAATTCGTCCGAGCCGATGCGAATCCCGCGAAACAGTAGGTTCGTCCGCAGTTTCTGCAGTGATTCGCCAAACTCAGGCTGGCCGGGAAACAGTCGCCCCACGACTCCGACAATGACCGGTTCTTTCTTCGCGAGCGCCAATAACCAGTCGTTGTCCTTCGGCCACGGTGAGGCCTCGACGACGATCGTGCCCGTCACGCCATGCGGCTTCACGAGCTTGCGAAACTCGTCCGGCAACACGGTTCGATAGAGACGCTTGTCGTCCTTGCCCGGCCAGGGCACGCCCTCGGGCCGGGACGGATCGTAGAAGTGCGTGTGCGTATCGATGATGGGCGTGGGCTCGGCCGCGCCGACGCACTGGGTCGGCGCGGCTGCGGCGAGGGCCAGAAACTCGCGACGGGTCGGGGTCATTTGGCGGCCACGTTGTAACACCAGATCAAATCCTTCTCGCGAACGTAGAACTTGCCGCCGATCACGGCCGGATGGGCCCAGCAATCACCGGTACCGTTCGGAACGCGGAACGTACCGGTTGTCTTGTATTCTTCCGGGTTCGCTTCAACGAGTGCGACGTGCCCGTTCTGGTAGCGCACATAGAGCATGCCGTCGGCGTAGCAGATCGACGCCGACCCGCCGCCCCTCGCGTAGTCCTTGCGGTTCCACTGAATCTTGCCGGTCTCGGCGTCGGCACACCAGATTCGGCCGCTATCGTCGTGGTCCCCGTAAAGGTATTTGCCGACCCGCACGATGCCGCCGTGCTTGTTCTTCAACTTCTCCGACCAATATTTTTTGTCGGCCTCGATCTTGCCCCCTTCGGAGGCGAGCGAGATCAGGGCCGCCCCGCGACCGTAGCCCGCCGCCGCGATGATTCGATTCGGGTCATCGAAGAGCACGACAGTTGGGATGTTCGCCGTGTTGTCGGCGAATCGATCGCCGGTCGTGCCGAACTGCCAAAGGAGCTTGCCCGTCTTGGCG
>JANLUE010000663.1:0-6268 GCA_031363325.1 Gemmataceae bacterium | reverse complement strand
GCGAGCGGAGCGGCGTAAGCCGCCCGATGAGCCCGCAAGGACTCGTCCACCAAACAAAGGCGTCAACGGTTCGACGCGACGCGTCAACAACCTGGACTCGGGGCGAGCCTTTGCGGGTTCATCGGGCGGCTGACGCCGCTCCGCTCGCCTCCATCCCTCGACGAGCGAGCCGACGGCATTCGATCCCACGAAATGAGTCAACCAAAAAGACCGATTCCCAAGGAGCCATCATGAGCGTGAAGAAAGAACCATCCGGACGACGTTCCGTCCAGGTCGAAGTCGAGGTGCCCGGCGCGCCGGAGGAAGTCTGGCGGGCGATCGCCACCGGACCGGGGCTATCGTCCTGGTTCGTGCCGTCCGAGATCGAAGAGCGGGACGGGAAACCGGTCGCGGCGACGTTGAACTTCGGGCCGGGCATGGAATCCCGCTCCGAAGTGACGACCTGGGATCCGCCGCGAACGTGGGCGACCCGTTCCGAAGGCTGGATGCCCGGCATGCCGTCGGTCGCGAACGAGTGGAATGTGGAAGCGCGTGCGGGAGGAGTCTGCATCGTCCGCATCGTCCAGAGTCTGTTCGCCAGCACGGACGATTGGGACAACCAACTGGAAGCGGCCGAATACGGATGGCCCGGTTTCCTGCGGGCGCTGCGGGTCTACCTCACGCACTTCGCCGGCCAGAGTTCGGTGGCGATGAAGTGGGTCGCCCACTTCGCGGGGCCGGAAGGCGAAGCGTGGAACGCGTTGACCGCCGGCGTGGGAATCAAGGGCGCGAGCATCGGGCAGCGTTGGACGGCCCCCGCGGGCGTCCCGGCGTTGAGCGGCGTGGTGGAACACTTCACCGAGAGTCCGTACGACGCCCTGCTGCGGCTTGACCAACCGGGGCCGGGCCTCGCCGCCCTCGGTGCCTTCAACTGCGGCGGCCCGAGCATGGTCGCCCTGGGATTTTACCTTTACGGCGCTGGGGCGGCCGCAACCGTCGCCCGCGAAAAGCCGCTCTGGGACGCGTGGTTCCAAAAGCACTTCCCGACGCCAACGGAGCCGGGCAAGGGCGCATGAGCGATTGGTTCGTTTCCGGTAGACGTGTCTCGATGAATCCGCCCCCGGCGGCCGCGCGCAGCGCCGGGTGGTCGTGGCGTACCCCCATTGCCGCGGAATCCCGTACCGAAGGAGCAAACATGAGCGTGCAGAACGTTACCCCCTCCCGAGCACTATTGACCGCCGTTGCACTTCTCATTCTGTTGTCGCCGACTCGTGCTCAGGAACCGCCGAAGCCGGGAAAGGAACACGAGCACTTGAAGCGACTGGTGGGCACCTGGGATGCGGAGACGGAGTTTGGTAAAGGGACGATGACTTACAAGATGGGTCTGGGTGGGATGTGGCTTGTTGGAGAGTTCGACGGCGAATTCGGCGGCATGAAGTTCCACGGCCAGAGCCTGGATACCTACGACTCGGCGACGAAGAAGTACCGGAGCGTCTGGGTGGATTCCTTCTCCACGGCGCCCCGGATCACGGAAGGCAACTTGGACAAGAACGAAAAAGTCATGACCCTGACCGGCGAGGGCCGAGGACCGGACGGCATGACGGCCAAGTTCAAGTCGATCGCCGAGATCAAAGACGCCGACACCGTGAACTTCGTCCTGTTCATGGTGGACAAGGACGGCAAGGAACAGCCGATGGTCGAGATCAAGTACAAGCGCAAGAAGTGAGCCCGCGCGACGGCGTTCCTCTCTCGCCGGCGTTCCGGGGAGAGGAGCGGCCCACGATGATCGCGCGAGCCAGACGGTGTATGATCGGGCTGACAAGACGGCTATTGAACTTTTCCTGGCCGGTGTCCGGGGCTGGGAGGCGGGAATCCGCCGACAGTTGGACTCACAACCAAAGTCTCATTAGGCAGTTGCGTTGATCGCTCGTCCTTTCGCCTGCTCTGGAACGGTTCCAGTTGGGAACGGGCCGATCCGTCTTTTGATTATGCACCTGATAAGTCGGGCAGTCAATCGCGTGGGCTATCTCAGATGTAAAATTTGAAGCTCGGTCGTCGATCTGCGACCGTTGGATTTGAAATCAGAATCTCACCGACAGCGTCGGAGAACCCCACGGTAACGGGCTGGCTCTCGCCCAGCTTACAGGCGTTGTAGTTGAGTTTGGTTAGCCCAAGTATATCGCGGGCGACTTGCTCGATACTCGCTTGGCCATGCTGGATGTCGATACGAAGTGGGACCGGTGTTTCCCAGCCATCGTAGGTTCCAAGTCTTGGCTTGAATCCGGAAGCATAGAGAAAACCAGAGCGGTCATTTATTTTCAGAAACGTGCCCCGCAGCACCGGCATGGCACCCGTTCGGTACAGACGCGGCCCGTAGGAATCCGCTTTTACTCGGACGCCCACCAGCTTGCAATTTGCCGGGCATGCTTCACGAAAACCCTCGAATTCATCACGGCTGATACTTGAACGGCAGTGCAGGAACACTTCGGTGAGGGGCTTTCCTTCAAGCTCGGAATACGTCTTCAGAATTCCTTCCAACAGCTTTTTGGCCGCCTTGCGGTCAATGTGGAATTGGTGCTTTTCAGGTGAGTACCACGGGCCGTATTCACCGAGAAAGACGATGCCGTCACCAGTGTCGAGAAACATCTGGGCCGCACAGCACGCGGTTTGGTTGCCTTCACTCGCGCGGCGAAAAGCGATGCCGATGTAGCAAACTCCCTCCCGTGCCGAGTGGAGCTTCCAGGGCCTTCCGCCAGCCTTGTAGTAGAGGGCCGTTCCGAGGTTCCACATCCGGTCGGATAGCCGAGTCAGCCCACGTTCGCCAAATGCTTTTTCGTCGGACAATTTGAGTGTCGATTCCCGGATGATCTGGATGGGAATGTCGTAACGCATGGCCCTGGCTTTTAGCTGACGCCGAAAATCAGGTGAAAGGTGATACTGTTCCGTGTTGAACTCCTCGAACAGTTCCCCCTGTCCTCGCATGCGAGATTTCTTGGTCGCGGATGAGATGCCTGAATCCGAAGGATTGGCTACCCTGGATTCTGTGCGGCAAAAGGCCCAGACATCGTCCGGCACGACACAGATGGCAACGGCAATCTTTGCATCGTTTTTTCGCGCTCGCTCGAAAGCCGGCAAGATCTGCTCGATCACCGCGTAGCAGCGCTCGTGGGAGTCCTTTTTTCGCGATGCTTCCAGTAACGCCTCCCGGTCAAGTTCCATCGTGGTAACTGGCGTGGATGACCAGCGGCTGCCGAAGGCGACCTCAAAACCTGGATACGGTGGCCATAGGCGATGCAGCTTCATCTGCGAAGCGGTTTTGGTTTCAGCGGCTGCATGGGCATGGTTCATCGCCTCGGACCACGCCCGCATCGCAGCGATTCCCTCCGGCGTGCCGATCACCATGTAGGGCGGTGATACGGGGTGCGATGGCATGCCTTTGGAGTATGGTCCATAGAGCGCCAATCCATCGTGGGGATCGACGGCGAACTGGCCTTCGGCAAACTGGAGCAACGGTTCATCAAGGATAAAAACCTCTTCCGCCTCTTTGATGGTGCTACTCTGGGGCATCGCCGCCTTCGTTTTCGTCGATGTCGTTCGCGGTGATGAATTCCTCTTCGGCGATTGCTTTCGCGTCACTTAATGCCTCCTCATTTAGCCTCATGGGCGCAGTCCAGACTCGGGGGAGTTTCTCCACGCAAACAGTTTCATCCGTCGTGGTTCCGATCTCAATATGTTGTTTTCCGTCTGCAAGAAATTGCATGACCCCCATGACCCGGTTTAACCATTCCTCGTTCCACCAACTCTTGCAGAGTTTCTTTCTTCGGATCAATCCTCCGCGACCGGGGAATGTTTTGCCGGTGAGGTCGGTGATGTGAGCGCGGATTCGGACGATGATTTCAAAGCCTTTCGTGGGATCACCGCTCGCGGCGAAAACCGGTGCCACATGGTAGCGAAATTTAGTCGCCCGTGGCCCCCAGCCGTGGGAACGCTCCCCAACCACGGAGAAGCGCGTTTGCGTTCCATCAAGCCTGTGAAACGGCAAATTGTCGTTCCTCAGCAAACTGGGCGGGAAAAAGACGAGCCGTCTGTCTTCGGAATAAACGAGCCCACGACGACGGCATTCGGCAAAGAGTGATTTCTTGATGAGTTCGACCACCAGATTGTCCACCCTGATGCCGTCCATCTCATTCAAGGTGGCCCAAACCGCACCGCCCTTCTGGGTGATGCCGTAGTCAACCGCGAGTTCGCCGGGCGGATAGTGAAAGCTCAGGAAGTGTGTCGGGCTTACTTTCCGGAAACCCCATTGCTCCGCAAGTGCCCCATACTCTTCGTTGAGCGGCAGGGCCGAATGAAACCGATGGATGACTTCCGGTATTCGCGTCACTTTGAAAAGGTTTGATGCCAGATCCTCCGGCTCGTTGATGACGATTTCGCCGGGGAAATACGACCTGATGGCAAGTTCTCTGGCTCCCTCGGGTTTTCGCGGGCAAGCGGTAGACGAGAGCGTTTCCTCGATAGCTCTGAGGCCGTTCGCCCAGCCAGCGTCGAAATGAGCCGCAGTCAGTTTCCTTGTTTCCTGGTCAAGACGGTAAGTGTCAATTGGTTTGGAAATCGCCGGAATGAGTATTTGAAATCCCCGCGTTCCTCCAACCGCGAGCGCCATGTTGCGGCGTGCCGTGAACTCGGGTTCGTCCAAAGCCTCGGGGCTTAAAATCGGGATGTACCGGAATGCGCGTTGGGTGAGGAGCCCGCGTACTGTCTCATTGACCGATGCACCTGCCAAAGGTGCCAGTCCCCGGCACCAGACATGAAACCCCGCAAGCGTCAATCGGCGGGAAAGCCAATGGGCCAAGCCTGCATCCGAGTCCACATGGTCAACGACGATATGGTCGGGCGAGAAGGAAAGTGACAGCCCGCCCGCGAATGGGAAAAAGAGTGGTGTGAAAATCTGGGGATGCTGGGCGACAAGTTCGCGGTGCGACGAACGCAGCATGTTTGAAAGCCGTTCCAGCCCGTAAAGCTCGAGCGGCCAGCCATATGTGTCCTTAATGAAATTAACAGCCTCATCGCGTTCTGAAGGCGAATAAGTCGCGGTGCAAAGGAATATGAGGCGGTCACAGGCATGACCGTGCTTGGGGATTTTGATGCTGTCCTGATCGAGCTTTTTTCGCCAGTCTTCGCGCACACTATAGGCGAAGATCGCCGCTTTGCCCGTCGAGCGATCGACATGGATGGCGTCACGGCCTTTGTCCTTACTGCCTCCGATGGGTTCGATGTTGCGATAGCCGTCGAGGGCCATCAGGTCATGGCATAGCCGCTCGAACTGGTTGTAGTCCGTGAGTTGTTCCAGTGAATAGATAATCGGATCAGCCGCCATCAGGCCGCCCTTCTTTCAGGGTTCGCCGGTGCGGCTGCACGATCAGGTGTCGCGCGGTCAAGCTTCTGGAAATGACGATGGGCCATGATGCGCTTTCTTTGTTCCCGAGTTTTTCCCACACAGGCTAACACATACACCTTACCCACCGGTAACCTGGTTGATCCGGTTTTCCAATTCTCCGAGCGTTGCGAGTACCTCATCGAAACTGGCGGGTTCGGTCAGATACATATCGCGCATCGACTGGTAGTCACGCCTTAGTGCAGGCAGCCGCTCTGTCGGCGGGACGAGGCGGAAGGTACCGGGCTTTGCCTCATCATAGTTCGCCCAGGCACTACCGAAGAACAATCGCTTCCAGTTCACAACCCGTTCGCGCAAGTCATGCAGATCGATGGCTTTACTCGCGGCGGGGTGCTTTGCCAGTGATGCCGTATCGGCGTAATGGCGTGAGAATCGGTCCGGCGTCGCCTTCGCGGCTGGCCGATGAAATTCCGTGTGCAGGATCGTCGCCTTCTCCCAAAAGCTGCGCTCCACTTCGAGGGCGACGACTTCGCATCGCCAGTCGGGAAATGCGGCGGGAAGGACATCGGCCAGCCACGGTTGCACCTTGTGGCGGCCGACCGGTTGCTGATCGGTGAGTGACCCGAATTCCAGTTTCACCGAGCGTTTGAGGTAATCGAATCCGGACGGCTGCGATGATGGGTAATGAAAGAGCAATACCGGCGAATTCGTGCCTGGATCGGTGATGAACTCAAACCATGACGGCTGACTCTTTCCCAATATGCCGCTGACCGCCGCTTCCATCGCCGGCCCGATCTGGTGTCGCACGGCGTCACCGCAGGCGGCTTCCGCGTTCTTCATCCACTTGTTGGCCTGATTACGGCTTGTACCCGCGTCCGGGAGTTCCAGAAACTT
>JANLUE010000632.1:0-6490 GCA_031363325.1 Gemmataceae bacterium | reverse complement strand
GCGAGTCGGGCCGGCGTTGCCGCGATACGTTTTTGAGTTTGAAATCGACGTGCCGCAAGCTGGGCGTGCGGTTCATGACCTACCTTCGCGACCGCCTCACGAAGGCCAACGAGATCCCCGAGTTAGCGGAGCTGGCCCGCCGCCAGGCGACCAACTCCGAAGAAATATAGCCGGACGGAAACCCAAACCATCACGCCAAAGCGACCCAGGCGACACTACGCGCCGAACGACCGCAGCGGCCGTATTGAGAAGTTACGATCTTCCGAAGGTGGATTCGTCCCGTATACTTGTAGAAACCCGCCTCCGGAGGCCGACGTGGCCCATATTCGTTCTCGCCGTGAGTTCGTCCGCGATTTGGGCCTCGGGGCCGCGGCCGTCCCGTTCCTCCTGAACTTGCCCAGCCTCGGCTTCGCCAATCAGGCCAAGCGCAAGCAACGGCTCGTGGTGTTGTTCAGCCCGAACGGCGTCGTCCCGGGCGCGTTCTGGCCGGACGAGACGGGCGACAAGTTCAAGCTCAAGGAAAGCCTCGAACCGCTCGCGCCGTTCCAGGATCGCACGCTACTTCTGCACGGCGTCTGCGACAAAGTGCGCGGCGATGGCGACGCCCATATGCGCGGGATCGGTTGCTTGCTCACGGGCACCGAACTCTACCCCGGCTACATTCAAGGCGGCTCGGACACCCCGGCCGGCTGGGCCAAGGGGCTCTCGATCGATCAGGAAATCAAGGCGTTCCTGCAAAAGGACCCGGCCACAAAAACGCGCTTCGGCTCGCTCGAGTTCGGCGTAATGGTCCCGGACCGGGCCGACACCTGGACGCGAATGGTCTATGTCGGCGCGAACAAGCCGATCGCCCCGATCGACGATCCGTACCAGATGTTCGCCAAGCTCTACGGTCGAACCAAGGATCGCGAACTGCTCACGAGCGTCCTCGACGATCTGAAGGACGACTTGAAGAAAGTCGGCGTGTCGGTGAGTGCCGAGGATCGCCGGCTCCTTGACGAACACGCCACGTTCGTCCGCGAGATGGAACAAGAATTGAAGGCGAGCAAGGCCGACGCGGGCCATAAGGTGCCGGAGCTGGAACCGGGGACGAAGCGCGAGAACGACAACATCCCGAAGATCAGCAAGGCCCAGATCGACTTGATGGTCAACGCCTTCGCGGGCGACTTCGCTCGGCTGGCGACGCTGCAGTTCACGAACTCGGTCGGGCAGGCCAAGATGAAGTGGCTCGGCGTCACCGAGGGCCACCACGAACTCTCGCACGAGCCGGACTCGAACAAGGCGGCGATGGAGAAGCTCACCAAGATCAACCGCTGGTTCGCCGAACAACTCGCATACCTGGCGAAGCGCCTGGCCGACACGCCGGAACCGGGCGGCAAGGGCTCGTTGCTCGACAACACGCTAATCGTCTGGACGAACGAGCTTGGCAAGGGTAGCTCGCACACGCTCGACGACATCCCGTTCGTCCTCGTCGGCAATGGCCTCGACTTCAAGATGGGCCGTTCGCTGAAGTTCCCGAAGGGCGGCGTCGCTCACAACCGCCTGCTCATGGCCTTCGCCCACGGCTTCGGCCACAACATCAAAGAGTTTGGCCACCCGAACTTCTGCAAGGACGGGCCGTTGAGCTTGACGTGATGTGGGTTGGTCCCGGAGCGGAGAGGTCTCCGCACGGCCGCGTGCGAAGACCTCTCCCGCCACGCATCACCTCTTGACCGTGATGTTCCAGGTATTGTGATAGATCGCCCCAATGTTTACCGGATGGTTCGCGTCCGGCACGACCGCGATGACCGACGAAATGAGTTCCATCTTGTGTTTGCCGACGGACAGCGGGCCGTGAAAGATTCCGATCGACTGGAACCCAAGCGTTCCGACCGACCCGTACCCGGTCGGTTCGTCATAGTAGACGCCCGAGTCGAATAAGGTCGGCGGAACATAATACTTGGACAGGTCATGCCGCCGCGAGTCAATGACGGTCCGCCCATCGATCTTCAGGATCAGGAACGAGTCGGTGAACACCGAATCGGGCAGGAACGGGTCGACGGTCCCGTCCAAGTAACTTCTTTCGTCCAGCCGGCGATTGGCAGCGTGAACGCGTCGCCGCGATTCAGTGTGATGTCAATTTCACCGAGTCGTCCGCCGTGCCGGACCCGTCAACGGGTACTGCGGCCGGCAGCGACAGAAACTGCACGTTACGGAAGTGGTCGGGGTGATCGCCGCCGAGGGCCCAGGTGTACCACCGTTCCATCAACCCGGTCAGCAAGTCGTTCGCGGTGTTCGGCCGCGGCGGGCTCGCCGACGCCGGAATCAGGACGATCGCGACCAGGAGCAAGGCGGCCGCGCTGCGAGCGGTCCAGCGCACGAGGGGTGCGAGTCACGCGAGATTGGCGGCGAGCCGAGGTTCATTTTCTTCCGTTGTGTAGTCGATCAGAACCGGGAACCCCTTAAGAAAGCCGCGATTGAAAGCCTTGAACTCGCGCTCGGCTTGTGCGTCGTCGAATGTGGTTTGAAGCCAGTTCGATAATCCTTCATGGCCCCATGTTCCGTCGGGACGTACTCGAAACGAATAATCCAGTGTCAAAACGGCGCGTACTCCCGTGTCGCGCACCCATCGTTCAATGTTTGAATGGTGTTCATCGAAGAACTGATGGCTCCTCGCCATGAATGTCATTAAATAAAGCTGACTGACTAACTGTGAGGTGATTGGCTCATTTGCTCGATTCCATGCGTACGAAAGGTCGAGGACCAAGATTCCTGGTCGTTTGGAAGCGGCAATCTGTTGCGCGCCCTTTCGTACATGCTTCTTGAGTTGCTGCAGGCTTTTCAATCGTTTGGCGGCAATGCCGAACTGATGCCCTCGGCCACGCACGTGATATCCGGCTCATCATAATCCACGGGCAGCAAGCCTGCATTTTGACAGATCGCGGCAAGGTACAGCTCCAGTTGGGCGTCACGTCCCGGCGACTCTTCGCGATCACTTTGCGGGAGTACAGAATCGCGAAGGAGTCGCTTCACGAGTTCCTTGAATTTTGGATTCTCGGTGTGCTCATCCATGCGCGCCAATGCAAACCCTATGTGTTGAAGGTCTCGAATCGATTCGAGGGCAACTGGAAACTCGGGATCGTCATACGGTACGAACCCCCGCTCCAAGACGCGCTTCAAGACCATCAGCCGCGACATGGGATGAGGCTCGAAGCCGAGCGCCCGAATTCGTTCGACGACATATGCTGCGTTCTCGGATCGCGTCAGGGTCATGATTTACTCAAGCGCGGTGACGAATATTTGGCTTTTCAAATTTACGATCGGAGTCACTTCTACGAGAACTCGTTGCCGATCGGGATCACGAACCGCTGGCTCGGCTGCACAGATCGCCCTCGCCAGCTCGAAGTCATCGTTTGAGCAGTAGACTCTTTGGCTGCTTCGCCGGACCTGAAGGCCGTTGTAGTCGAGAACCTGCTCGTCTGTCAGCCGGAAGGATTTCTGGTCGTGCTTCGACCATTCGGCAAAATGCGTCCGCTCCAGGATTAACAGTAAGTGATGGCTGTCGAGCGGAAACGCAAACTCGACGCCGAGATCTTTCAGCCCCACGAGCCGTCGGCCGACCATCTCGCGATTGGCGCGACGGACTACGGGATGGTCCGAGGTATATAAGAGGTGAGAAGTACGGTTGATGCCGACAGTCCAAAAATGGTCTTGGATGTCCTCCGCCATCCGCGCAACAGCGGATGCGTCAAACATCTTCTCGGCATGTATGCCTGCCATGCAATCCCGCTTGAGCGTTACATTCGCCCATTCGCCCGGGAAATTGACGTCCACGAGTTTGTCGATGATCGCCTGGCCCGATTTCTGGATCAACTCGTAGGCGGTGTCTCGGTAGGTTTTGGTCCGAATCCACTGGGTGACGAGAAATGGGGCGAAATTTACAATCTGTTCAGCAGAAAAACTCCCGGCATCGGCGCTTGCGACGAGATCCGCCACGAATGGCGCCCATGCGTTCTCTACGCCGCCAAGAACATTTTCGACCATGTTGTCCGGGATCGATACGCCTGGAGCCGGACGAATCTCGTAGAAATTTTCCTCTTGGGCCGCAGCCTTCGTGGAGGTTCGGCGGGATTTGCACATGACCTTGTCGAATCGGAACATTGTCCCGTGCCCGTTCGTAAAGCCGCGAAGATAAAACTGTGGCACGTAGTGTTGCGCTTTCGTGCGCTGCGGAACCTTGGCCATTCCATTTCCTCGACAATGCAGTGCTGCCCGTACGAAAAAGGTCACCTCGCGCGTATCGATGGTTCGCGCAGAGACCTTCTATCTATCTCCCCAATCGAAAAATCGGGTGAGGAGTAACCCCAGGCGGCATGGAGTAGAGCTGAGCAATGCGGTTGTTCATGCTCACGTGCCCTTCCGGGTCGGCCTTGTTCTTTCGCCGGCGGCAGTTCTCGTTCGCCGCAGCCAAATCGGCCTCGAAAGCGATCCATTCGATCTGGACATCAGGGGCTTGTCTCTGAAGGTCTGCAATTACAGGTTCCCGTTATGCTCAATCGCAAAAAGCGATCTCCACCACGACGTAGTCGGGTCCCTGCCGAAGACCTTGAGCTAACTTGGCCGTGTTCTCGGGAGTTTGGTACGCAAATCCCTCGTCCCATTTTCGGATACCGTTGCGTTCCATCTCGTCCGCGAGGTGCGATTTGCCGGACCCACAATAGCCAAGAACAAAGGTGACCGTTCCCATTGTCGACCCTCTGCGTTGCGTCTGCGCGTTTTCATCCTTCCGTTGATTCTAACGCCAGACGCATCGATCGGGTCGATCTATGTTTTGACTCGGGTCTCTGTCGCACGATTGATGTCTTTCGAGCTTCTCGAAGTGGAATCGATGTTGGGGTCGGCGATCTTACCTCCCGTAGCACGCCACGTTGCCCTCGCGGTCGCGGCAGATTACTCGGCCGTTCGCGACCACGACGTGTGGCCAGGCCAGGGCCTTGAACGGGGTTTGCCGAACGGCGAGTTCCTGGTAGGCCTTCGGCGAACGGCCCGCGGTTTCGACTAACGCCAGCGTGCCGTTGCCGCCGTAGACCACGAGGCGGTCGTCCGAGGTCACAACGCACGAGCCGGGGTCGCTGAAGCGGCCGCCTTCCCACTTCAATTCGCCAGTCTCCCAGTCGAGGCAGCGGACCTGTTGCCAGGCGACGTACACCGAGCCTTTGTGAATGACCGGGGTACAGACTTTCGATGGGAACTTCTGCCGCCACACTTCGGTGGCCTCCGTCTTCGTGAAGCGAACTTTGCAGATGGCGTTGTGGTTGTAGGCCGACGTGACGAGCGCGTGATTGCCTTGCACGGCCGGGCCGGCGATTGAATTGGCAAAGTCCGTGACCCAGGGGAAGGTGGCGAGCGTTTCGCCTTCGTGCCCCTTGTCGAGCCGAATTGCCGCGAGGTTCCGTTGCGTCAACACAACGACGCATGCGATCCCCTCAACGGTCATCGGTGCCGGCCCACCCGTGTGGCCCGCTTCGTCCTTCAAAGTTGAAGCCCAAACTTCCTTCCCCGTTCGTTTGTCGAAGGCGATCAGCGTACCCTTGGCCGAACCGACTTCGACGAGCAGCCAATCGCCGTGAACCATCGGGCTCGACGTGTAGCCATAGTCGCGTTGCGGTGCGCGAGTGAGCTTTGGCCGACGGGCCACTTTGTAATCGTCGTAAAGATTCCGGCCCCAGACGCGTTTGCCGTCCTTGGCGTCCCAACATTGCAGGTCGCCATTCGTGCTCAACGTGAAAAGTCGGTTGGTCGAAGCGTCGAATTCGGGCGTGCCCGACGGGCCGGAATACAGTCCCTCGTCGCCCATGTGATGTCGGCCATACTGCGGGCACCTGTACTTGACGGCCCAGAGTTCCTGGCCGTCGGCTAGGTTCAAGCAACGCAAATGGTCCTGGCCGCCGGCCCAACCGAGCAGATAGACGCGTTCGCCCACAACCAGTGGACTACTCGCCCCCTCGCCAACCTTCGCCGTCCACATCGGCTTGTCCGCGAGCCACTTCCCGTCGGCCCAGCCGGACGACTCCGCGACGAGCCCACTGCGATCGGGCCCGCGCCAGTGCGGCCAATCACCAGCGAAAACAGGAGTGGCGAAGATTGCGAGTGAATAGATTGCGCAGCGAATCATTCGGTCAGAATACGAGACGACGCGACGGGCCGAGAATCCAATTCACCTTCAAACAAAAGCTCGCATTTCCCGCGTACCCGGCAACGCTTCCCCGACTTCGGCGGCCGACTGGAAGCGGTCGTACAGTTGGTCCCCAGCCGCCTGGAGGGCATGCAACTCCGGCGAATTGTAGAAGTCGCTCGCTTCTGTTCGAACTGGACGTCTCCGACAAAAGTCGAATTGACCTAAGTCGTTATTTATCATCATTTTATGGCAAATTGTTCTTGACAGACTCGGGTGGTAGCGCTATCTTAAGTATAAGCCAGCAAAGGAGTTGCGTGCCGCCATGCGCCATGT
>JANLUE010000627.1:0-1647 GCA_031363325.1 Gemmataceae bacterium | reverse complement strand
GAGATCAACGGCGAGAACATGTCGCTCGGCTGGGACCTGCACGACCTGCATCGGCTCCAGGTGTTCGACTACAAGGACGACGCCAAGATTCGCGGCTGGAAGTCGGTGCACGTGACCGACAACTCGCCGGACCACCCCTACATGGACAAGTGGTGGGTTCCCGGCCTAGCGATCGGCTACGACGCGAGCTTCACCCACCAGGTGGCCGACTTCATCGAAGGCCTGTCGAGCGGCACGCCCGCGTCGCCCACGTTCCGCGACGCGATGGAGACGCAACGCATCCTCGACGCGATCCTGAAATCGGCGGCCGAGAAGAAATGGGTCGACGTGGCGAAGGGGTAGGTTATGGCAGTGCGCTCGATTTCCGCCGAAGAGTTCATGGTCCGTCCGAACCCATCGGACGGTTCGCGAGAAGAACTCGTCCGGGGAGGGATCGTCTCGTTTCCGGCCCGCACCGCCCGGCACGGCTATTCGGCTGCTCGTGTCGCAATCGCCGTTGGCAATTACATCGAGAATCGGAGTATTGGTTTTGCTCTATGTGAGGTCGGTGTGATCGTTGGACGAAACCCGGACACCGTGCTCGGCCCGGATGTCGCATATTATTCGTTCGCTCGGCAGCCGGTACTTCCCGACGGCTACTTCGAAATCGGCCCGGACCTGGCCATCGAAGTGCTTTCGCCCAGCAATACGCGCCGCGAGATCGAAGCGAAGATCGCGGACTATTTCAAAGTCGGCACGCGACTCGTCTGGGTCATCGACCCGATGGACCGAACCGTCGGCGTCTACCGCGAGAGTTCGACCCGATCCGCATTGCTGGCCAGCGGCACCACGCTCGACGCCGGGGAAGTGCTGCCGGGGTTCCATTCCAGTGCCAGGTCTCGACGCTGTTCCCGCCCGAGGCGGCCTAGGCGCATCGAGCCCAATTCCGGTAGACTTCTCCCTTCACCATCGACATGGAAGTCGAATGCACGTAGTTCACCTGACGGCCTCGGCGTTTTTTGGCGGGCCGGAGCGGCAAATTCTTGGGCTGGCGTCGGCCCTCGACGATTGCGACACGACGATCCTCAGCTTCCCCGAACACGGCCGGTGTCGGCCGTTCCTGGCCGAAGCGCATCGGGCCGGGATCGACACGGCCGAGTTGGCCAACGACTCGCCGGCCATTCGCGATTGCGTTCGCGAACTCGAATTGATCCTGCGTGATCTTCGGGCGACCGTCTTGGTGACGCACGGTTACAAGTCGAATCTGCTCGGCCGGCCGGCCGCGCGCCGAGTGGGAGTGCCGATCGTCAGCGTTTCACGCGGCTGGACTGGCGAAAGCTGGAAAGTCCGCCGCTACGACTGGCTCGATCGCTGGCACCTGCGGTTCATGGACCGCGTCGTGTGCGTGTCGGAAGGCCAGGCGGCGAAGGTGCGAGCCGCCGGCGTGCCCGAGTCGAAGTTGCGGGTCATCCACAACGGGGCCCGACTCGATGCCTTCGATTCGCCCGATCCCGGTGGTCGGGATGAGTTGCGCGCGATCGTTGGCGACGGGCCGATCGTACTCGCGGCCGGCCGCCTGAGCCCGGAGAAGGGGTTTCGCGTTCTCGTCGAGGCGGCCGCCCACGTGCCGGGTACGCATTTCGTCGTCTTTGGCGAAGGTGGCGAGCG
>JANLUE010000602.1:0-2045 GCA_031363325.1 Gemmataceae bacterium | reverse complement strand
GCAAGCCCCGCCGCTCGTCCGTACAATGCCCGAACCTCTACCCCCCACGCCCGGACGGACATGACGGACACCGACGCGCAAAAGACTCCGGTCCCTTACGCCCCCGGCTCGCCTCAAGGCCGACTCACCGACCGCACCTTCATCGGCCTGCTCCTCGCTCAGTTCCTCGCGGCGTTCAACGATCAGGCGATCCACGCGTCCGCGATGTTTTTCGCGATCAATACGCAGACGCTGAGCGAAGCGAACGCGATCGCGCTCATGCCGATCCTCTTCTACGCCCCCTGGGCCCTCTTCTGCACGATGGCCGGGTACTTCGCCGATCGATTCAGCAAGCGAAACACGCTCGTGTTCTGGAAGCTGGCCGAGATCGCGATCTGTGGACTCGCGCTGTTCGGCTTCTGGCTCGGTCGGCCCGAAGGGTCGCCGCACGCCGGGGCCTGGGTCGTGCTCTCGACTGTGTTCCTCATGGGCACGCACTCGGCGTTCTTCGTGCCGGCCAAGTACGGCATCATGCCGGAGATTCTGCAACCGCATCTACTCTCGCGCGGGAACGGCCTGCTCGAATCGCTTTCGTTTCTGGCCGTGATCCTCGGCACGGTGTCCGGCGGTGTGATGTCGTTCGTCTATCTGCGAATGGAGACGAACATCGGCGTCGTGTTGCTCGGCCTGGCGATCCTCGGGGCGTTCGCTTCGTTGTTGATCAAATGGTTGCCGGCCGCCAACCCGACACTTCGCTTCCCTCGATACCTCTATGGCCCGCTGTGGAACAATCTGCGAACTCTGTTCACGTCCCGGCCACTCAGCTTCGCCGTGATCGGCATCGCGTTTTTCACGTTCATCGTCGCGTTCATGCGGGCGACCGTATACATGTTCGGCGAAAGCCAGAGCCCCCAGTGGGATGAGCTGAAGACGAGCATGGTCGTTGGCACCGTCGCACTGGGGGTCGGGCTTGGCAGCCCGCTCGCCGGCTATCTTTCGGGCCGAAAGGTTGAGCTTGGGCTGATCCCACTGGGCGCGATCGGGATGATCTTCGGCTGCGTGCTGGCGGCTTTCTCGCTGGACTTCATCCCGGGGTTCGTGGCGTGCACGATTCTGATCGGCGTGTGTACCGGCTTCTACCTGGTGCCGTTGTTCACGCTCTTGCAATATCGGGCACCGAAATCGAGCAAGGGGGACATGATCGCGTCGAGCAACTTCGTCAACGTGACGGGGGCGATCCTGGCGAGCTTGCTTTTCGGCGCGCTCGTATGGGGTGCCAAGAGAGTGGAATTCATTCCGTCGGTCGAACAAACGGACCGCGTCGCCGAGGGGGAAATGACCGAAGTCGCGTTCGCGCACGGTCGGCCGGCGTACGTCGAAGTCGGCGGCCGTTCCTTTGGGATGCGTCCCAATCCCGATGAACGGCTCCACCTGTACGACCATCTGTTTGGCCCGAAGCCGGCCGTGGTGCCGCCGGAAATCGATGTCGATCGTTCGATCAAGGTCGGCGATCGGGTCATCGTCAGTCGCTTTGAAGTGAACGGCGTCGAGAACTACTCGCTCCGGCCGAACGCGAAAGAACTGCAACCCGAATACGACGCCCGACATCTGCCGCGGTTCCTGTTCCTCGGTGCCGGCGCATTGACCTTCGGCGTGCTGATCGTGCTTTGGCGGCGCGTTCGCGATTTGCCGGGCCGGGCCCGGACCCTGATCGCCGGTCGCAAATTCCTGCTCGAAGGATTGGCCACCGTGCCCGGCGATGGTCCGGTCGTGTTGATGCTTGAGACCGATTCGCCGGACGTGGTCGCATCCGTCCGAGCGGCGATCGATCGCTACGTCGAAGTGTTCGATCAGCGCGGCGACCCGGAGGCGGCCCGGGCGATCCTGCAACGAGGCGACGTGGTCACGGTTCTCGGAAGTGGGGATTTCGCCCAACAACTCGAAGGCCTGCACCTGCGAGTTCGCGTCGATGGGAATCGATTGATCTTCGAGTGAGACGCGGCACAGGCCGGAAAATGCGGAACGGGCGGGCCTCGGTGTAAGAGGTCCGCCCGTCGCGTGTATCG
>JANLUE010000586.1:0-2958 GCA_031363325.1 Gemmataceae bacterium | reverse complement strand
GGCGATTGGACTCCCGGAACGGAAGAATCAACACACCCCACCTCGGAGTCGATCATGTTCGCCGCGACCAAGTCCACTCGCCGCAATCAATCCAAGTCCCGCCCGCTCGCCGTCGAGACGCTCGGCGATCGCAGCCTGATGTCCGCCGGCCTCACCGGGACCACGCTGAACATTGCCGAAGGTTCGATGAACGACACGGTCACCGTTCAACGCGTCTACTTCGAAGACCGCTGGTATGTGAAGGTGACCGAGCAATCCTCGGACGGCGTGTTGACGTACGCCCCGAGAACGTCGTGGTTCGATCAATCGAAGGTGACGAAGATCGCGGCCGACCTTGCCTCGGGAAACGACACGTTCAAAAACGAGACCGCGATCCGCACGTCGATTCGCGGCGGGTCGGGCAACGACACGATGTTCGGTGGCACGGGGGTCGATACGTTTTACGGTGATTCCGGGAACGATGTCCTTCAAGGCGGCCGTGGCAACGATCGCCTCGAAGGGGGATCGGAAAACGACCGGATCTTCGGCGGCTCCGGGTACGACTACCTGTACGGCCAGGCGGGGAACGATTTCCTCGATGATGGCGGCGGCTCGAACTATCTGGCCGGCGGCGAGGGACTCGACTTCAACGCCCGCGTGACGGCCCTGCGTGGCGCGACGATGAACGACGTGAATCAAGACGCCTCGCCGACGTGCGGCTGCCTCGCGTCGATTGGGGCCGTCGCTCGCACCGGTGCGAACCTGAGTTCGCTGATCACGTACCTCGGCGTCGGCGACACGGGCATCACCGCCAAATACCAGGTTAAGCTCCACGACGGCGATCGTTGGCGAAACCACATCGTCGAATTCGATGGGACGTTGATCACGGGGATGGTCGATGGAGCGACCCGGACGTTCGACGCCGTCCCCGTGACGGACAACGTCAGTACGAACAAGGGCTGCGAGCAACAGTCGTGGGTGACCATTCTGCAACGGGCCTACCTGCAGAAGCAAGGCGTGAACTGGCGTAGCCCGCGTGCGATTGACGAAAACGGTCGGTGCGATCCGGAGGAAGCGATGACGGCGTTCAACGGCAAGCGAACGATTCAGTACGACGCGGGCTTCCTCGACTCGGAGTTGGATCGCGAGGATCGCATCCGGATCATCAACTCGCTGCGGGCGGGCAAGGCGGTCGTGGCCGGCACGTTCGACGAAGCGTCGGACCTGTCCACCGAAAAACTGGTTCGGAACCACGCGTACACGGTGATCCGGACCTACACCCGCTTCGACGGCATGACGATGTTCGTGCTCCGCAACCCGTGGGCCTACGACGGCGGGACCGACAAAAATGGCAACGGCCGAATCGACGGAGCCGATTCGAATCCAGGAGACGCCCTGGTCGAAGTGACCTGGGACGGCTTCAAGAAGTCGGTCGAGGACTACTGGGTGAACGGGTAGTCGAATCATGTCGGCCGTCCAATCGTGGCCATCGGACCTGGTCCGGTGGCCACATTTTTTTGTCCCCAGTTCCTAGAACTGCGCAGATCATCCCGAAGGGGACAGTTCTGGAGCACCCGCCCGAAGATTCACATGCAACGCCGCCGTGCCTTCACTCTCGTCGAACTTCTGGTCGTGATCGCGATCATCGCGCTTTTGATCGGCCTGCTCCTGCCCGCCGTGCAAAAGGTTCGCGAGGCGGCCAATCGCATTCGCTGCTCGAACAACCTGAAGCAGATCGGGCTCGCGGTCCACAACTATCACGAAACGCTCGGCCACATCCCGCCGAGCCGGTACAACACGTTGCCGACCATCGCCTGGCCCGTTTACATTTTGCCCTATCTCGAACAGGACAATTTTCATCGCTCCTGGAAGCCGTGGTATGTGTACGGCAACACGCAAACGGCCGACCGCAAGTTTCAGATCACCGGCCTCGTTTGCCCGTCGCGGCGAATCGGTGGCGTGTCGCTCGACGAGCCGTTCCCCGGCGCGGTCGGCGACTATGCGACGGCGACGGCCGGGGGGATCAACACGCCGGCCTATTTCAGTTCGTTCCAGGCCACCGGCGCGATGCTGATCTACAGCGATACGAACGCCGCCAATCGCATCACCAAGGTTCGATTCGAGGAAGTGACCGACGGCCTGACGAACACGGCCTTCATCGGTGAAAAACATGTGCCCCGCGACCTGTATGGCCGACTCTCGGGCGGAGACAGTTCGACGTACAACGCGGACTACGCGCATGGCACGCGGATTCTCGGCCCGGAACATCCGCTCGCCCAATCGCCGAAAGACCCGTTCAAATGGCAGTTCGGATCATCGCATCCGGGGGTATGTTTGTTCCTGTTCGGAGATGGCGGCGTCCGGCCGATCGCGACTTCGGCGAAGCCCGAAGTGCTCTACGCCATCGGCACGCGGGCAGGCGGCGAAGTTGTGACGGTCGATTGATTTGCTTGGAGTGTCCGATGAATCGCGTGCTCGCGGGTGGATTGTTGCTCGCACTGGCTGGTCCTTCTTTCGCTCAGCCGAAGAAGGTCGACGCCACGGACCGGGCCCTGGCCCCGTGGGTCACGCGCGTCTCGGAACTCGCGGCCGAGGACCAGATTGCCGCGATCGAGGCGAAGCTCCCCGAACTGAACCCGGACTATCGCGGCCAAAAACTCAGTGCGGTCATCAAGGACGGGGCCGTCCGCGAATTGAAGGCCCCCGGCGTCTACTTGCGCGACATTCGACCGTTCAAGCCGTTGACCAAACTCGAGCGACTCGAAATCCACGGCGAGCCGGCTCGGCCCAGCAAGATCGACGACCTGTCCGCCCTGCGCGGCATGCCGTTACAGGCGTTGAGTATTCAACACACCGCCGTTCGAGATTTGTCGCCGCTCAAGGGAATGCCGCTCACTGAACTGTGGTGCCGGTTCACGCCGGTCCGCGACATCTCCGTGCTCAAGGACATGCCGCTTCAGTCGCTCTCGATCCCCGGCG
>JANLUE010000536.1:0-6644 GCA_031363325.1 Gemmataceae bacterium | reverse complement strand
AAAAACCTGTCCCACGGAACCTTCGTGCGAATGGGGGGCGAGAATCGCGCCTTTCGCTACTGCTAACGGCAGAGTGCTCTAAGTCGTTGATAGATAAGGCTTCATCGAAAATCGTCCTCCGTGATGGGACGATCGGGCCAGCGCTTACCGCCGTCCACGGCTGTGACCGACACTCCCTCGCTCTCGTACGGCAAGTCGCACGGAGCAGTGATCTCCGTGCTCGGAATATACATCGGCATTCGCACCGGGCCTTCGTCGGGGGCGTCTTCGACGTAAGCCCGCATCGCGTCCGCGATGGTGCGTTTTTCACGGCGAGCGCGGCGCTCCCAGGCGGCCAGTGCACGCGGCGAAAGCCCTTCGATCACGATCGTCGACATGTTTTCCCCTCCCTCCGAGGTTATAACGGGCTTCGGGGCTCGATGACTTGTTTCTGGAACTCGGCGAGCGACTGCAGATCGTCGGCCGGAAACGGTTCGGGGCCGACGTACTTCAAATTGAACTCGACTGGCCCGTGCTACGCGAACCTTCGGCGTTCCGTGGCGGAGCGGACATTACCAAGTGGACTGTTCGGATTGACGAGGTTGGAAGGTTCGGGTAAACCCGCTCTCTCCTGCGACTCCCGGGCCGACTACGGAAGGTGGGCTCTGAGGCGGGTCGCGCTGGTCACTGAGGAGTCTCGGACAGTGAAACGGTTCGTCACCCGCCTCGCGGTCCTGGCCACGGTTGGCGCGGCCGCGAGCTTCGGCTCGCCGGCTTTCGCCGCCGACCCGGCCCCCGCCGCCCCGCGCGCCCAGCGGATTTGCATCGTCAACATCGCCAAGGTGTTGCGCGATTACGACAAGGCCAACATGCAGGGCCATACCATCACCGAGAAGCGAGCCAAGTATGTGGCTCAGGTGAATGCGCTCCGCGAAGAAATGGCCCGGATCAACAAGCTCTTCCAGGAGAGCATGATCCCGGATCAAAAGAAAAAGTACCAGGAACAGGCTCTGGCCATGAACCGGCAGGTCGAGGACATCGATCGAACGGCCCAGGCGGAACTGACCCAACTGTCGAACGACACGATCGTCGCGGTCTATTCGGAGATCAAGGGGGTCATTAAGGACATTGCCGAGGTGAACAACCTCGACATGGTGCTCTGCTACCCGGCGGCCTCGAAGCCGGAAGACGAGAACAACCCACAGCTGGCGCAACTGATGCTCCAGACTCCGGCGTTGATCCCATTTTACCACAAAAACATGGACATCACGGCCGTCGTGATCGAGACACTGAACAAGCGTTTCCCTTCAAAGAAGCCGCCCAAGATTGAGCCCGTCAGCGGGACGGGAATGCCGCCGATTCCCGGTGGCATGCGATAAGTTAAGATGGGTTGAACCCGTCGGCTGGGGAAGGCCGATAAAGGACGCGGGCCGCTGCCAGAAGGCCGGCCCGCCCCATACAACGACCTCACATGATTTCGCTCCAACCGATTTCGGCCACACGAGTTGAAGCTCCGTCGGCCGGCGGTGTCGGCCCACGACTGCAGCGAACGCTCGCCCATCCGGTCCTGATCGATGGCGTCGGCATGGTGACCGGATCTAAAGTCCGGTTGCGACTGGTTCCCGCTCCTGCCGAGGCCGGGATTTGCTTTCAGCGCACGGACTTGCCGGGCGTCGCCCCGATCCCGGCTCGCGTGGATTCCGTGTCCGGCACGAGCCGGCGAACCACGCTTGGCACGGGATTGAACCAAGTAACGTTGGTTGAACATGTATTGGCCGCGCTCGCGGGCATGCGAGTTGATAACTGTACGATTGAGTTGGATGGGCCGGAGCCGCCGGGTTTGGATGGATCGTCGGAAGGATATGTGGAGGAGCTGGTTGCGGCCGGATTCACGCTCCAAAACGCTCGGAAGCCGCGGTTTTCGGTCGTCGAACCGATGAGCGTTTGTCAAGGTGGGGCGACTTTGAGCATTTATCCCCGGAGTGGGGATGAACTTGTAGTGAGTTATCTGCTAGACTACGGTCCGAACGCCCCGATCGCCCCGCAGTCGCATACGGCCGCGATTGGCCCGGATCGGTTCCGGAGAGAACTGGCCCGATGTCGGACGTTCGTACTAGAGCACGAGGCTCGGGAGTTGCAGCGTCAGGGGGTCGGACGGCATTTACGGCCGGCCGAAATCCTGGTGTTCGGCCCGCGGGGGCTGATCGACAACCGCCTACGGTTCCCGGACGAACCGGCCCGCCATAAAATCTTGGATCTGGTCGGCGACCTGGCCCTGTGTGGCTTCGACCTCACGGGGCACATCGTCGCTTATCGGTCGGGCCATCCACACAACGTGGAACTGGCCCGGGCCCTGACCCGCGCCGCTCAACGCGAGTCACGACGGGCCGCCTGACGTGCCGAGAGCTCCGACGGAGTATCGAGTCGCATGAACCGCATCCGGATGGGCGTCATCGGCGTCGGGCACCTTGGCAAGGAGCACGCCCGCATCCTCTCCGGACTTCCGGACGTGGACCTCACGGCCGTCGCCGACGCGAACTATCATCAAGCCAAATCGATCGCCGACCGTTGCGGGGCCGAGCCCTTCGAGTCGCACGAAGACCTGATCGACCGGATCGATGCCGTCACGATCGCCGCCCCGACCCTCTATCACCACTCGATCGCTCGCTACTTTCTGAAGAACAACGTCCCGGTCCTGGTCGAAAAGCCGATGACGACCACCTTGGCTCAGGCCGAGGAACTGGTCGAGATCGCGAGCGATCGCAACCTGGCCTTCGCGGTCGGGCACATTGAACGCTTCAACCCGGCCTTCGAAGACCTCTGCCGACGCACAATTCACCCGAAGCTGATCGAGAGCGAACGGCACGGCCCATTCACCGGCCGATCGACGGACATTGGCGTGGTCCTCGACCTGATGATCCACGACCTGGACCTGATCCTGTCGGTCGTCCGCAGCCCCGTGAAGGACGTGTATGCCCTCGGGGCGAGCGTGTTTGGCGGACACGAAGACATCGTGAACGCGCGAGTCACGTTCGAGAATGGATGCGTCGCCAATGTGACGGCCAGCCGCATCAGCCCCCGGCCGAAACGCAAGCTGCGGGTCTGGGCACCCGAAGGGTACGCCGGCATCGACTTCGTCGAGAAGCGATTGACCTTGGTCCAGCCGTCGGACGACGTGCGCCGGCACGGTCTGTCGGCGTTGCACCTCGATCCATCGCGCCGCGAGCAACTTCGACAGGACGTGTTCACGAAGCACATGGAAACGTTGGAACTGGACTGCACCCGCGACCACGACCAACTGACGGCCGAGCTGAAGAACTTCGTGTCCTGCGTCCGATCCGGCCGTCGGCCGCGCGTGACCGGCGAAGACGGGCGCGATGCCCTGGCCCTGGCCGATCGCATCCTGGCGAGCGTCCAGAAGCACGCCTGGGACGGCAACATCGAAGGCCCGCGCGGCCCGAAGGGCATGCCCGCCCCACTCGGCAAGCTGTTCGAGACCGAACACGAGAGCGGCCGCGAAGCGGCGTGAGCCGGGTGATTGGCCACCCGAGTTGAGCGGTGCCGAATGGATTTTTCCAGACTGACTCGCTACCCTTCGGATGAAGAGCCGAAGGTTGACGAACGGGACGATTTCGAGTCCCAAATTGATCGTTTCGTTGAACGATTCGTCAGACACCTCCTCGCCAATCCGACGGCGCAAGATCGCGAACTTTTCGAAGCACTTCGAGGCTGGGGAATTTCGCATAAGGATGCGTGGCGGCTCTTACAATTTGTGCAGATTGCCTTTGTCCACGCGGTCTTTGCGGAACGAGGCGTGCAATTTCAGTCGGGATACATCATCGCCGACTGGGATCGGGGAACGCGGACGCAACACATTTTGCGCTGCGAGCCAGTTTATCGAGCGGCGTTCGCAGTCGCTCGCCGCCTAATGACCGAGTTGGAAAGTCCCAGCAAGCTCTGGCCCATTTTCGGTCGAAGTGCGGAATGGAATGGGATTCAGCAAGTGGCGGGCGACGACTTCTCCAATCTCCATACCGTCGTATTGTGTGAACCGCTTTTGAGTTGGCCTTATCACGGTTGAAGTGTGTCCGCCGGTCGCCCCACTCGGCAAGCTGTTTGAGACCGAACACGAAAGCGGCCGCGAAGCGGCGTGAGCCGCGACCCAACGCGAAGCGTTGCGTTCAATCGGGGCGTTCTGGCGAGATTCGGCCATCGTGTAAGGCCGAGGCAACCATTGCGCCCCGCACACCGAGTTCGGCGAGTCGATTCAGGTCGGCTGGGCCCGAAATTCCGCCGCCGGCAATGACGGTCACATTCGGATGGGCTGATGCGATTCGACGACACAATTCTTCGGTACCGGTCCCCGAACCAACTCCGACCTGGGCCAGGTCCAACACGATGATTCGATCGATGCCGAGTGAAGTGATCGGTTCGAGGTTGGGGCCCGGCCAATCGCGAAGTGGGGCGCCGGCACGAAGGTCGTAGGAGAATACGACTTGGTCCGCTCCGATGGCCGCGACGATTTCCGCGAGTTCGCGCGGCCCGGCGATCGTTTCGAGGCCGGCCACGATATCGCAACCGCATTCGGCCAGTACTCGAGCGGCGGCCGCGTCGGCAACTCCCGCGTCGACCCAAAGACGAGCGCCGAGTTCGCGGATGGCCGTGTAAACGCCCCAGGCCGGCCGCGCGCCTTCGATGGCGTCGAGGTCGGCCAGGTACAGGTCGCTCGGGCGATACTCCGCCACGAGAGCGCGAGCGACCTCGACCGGCTCGATCGAGCGCGTCAAGCGACTCACGATCGGCCGATACTCCGTGCGCCGACCGCCGATGCCGCGCACCACGACCCCATTCCGCACATCGAGTACGGGGATCAGGTTCACGGCTGCGGCCCAAATCAGGTCGGGCGAGTCGGAGGCACGGGTGTCGGCAAGGTCGGTGTCGTGGGCGTTGTGCCGGTCCCGCCCGATGTCGTCCCCGGGCTGGTCGGGGCCGTCGGGATCGGGTTGCCCGTGCTGTCGACCGGCTGGGTCGAACTGGTCGGGGCCGTCGGCGCGGTCGCGGCGGTATAAGTCACCGGCACCGTCGAGGTGCCCGTGTTGTACGACACCGCGATCGTGCCCGACACGAGGTCCGTGGGGACTTCGCGGGCCTCCAACGATTCCAGGCGCAGGCGCGGGCGAGAAATCTTGTTCATGGATCGACTGCCTCCGGTGTACGCGCGAGGGCTCAAGGGCGTTCGCGCGGCGCCGCGTCGTCGGGGGGCAACGGTACGACGTTCGACTCGTAAACGTGTGGCGATTCGACGGATCTTCGACTCGCGGAACCCTAGCACACGATTCTGAGGGTTGCGCGGATTTTTTCGGAATTTCCAACAAATCAACCGCGTCCGGTTCCGGGCGGCGGCGGGGTTGTCGAACCGCCCGAGGAACTTCCAGTTGGCGGTGGGGCCGGCGGAATCGGGTTCCCCGTGCTATCGACGGGTTGCGTCACCGAGTTCGGCACCGATTCGAGCGCGAGTTTCGCGATGCTGAGGGCGGCGGGCACCACTCGTTCGTCGAGCGATTCCAGTCGGAGTGCGGGTCGTTTGGTGGGCATGACAAAGCGTCCTCAAGGTGTGGTCGTTGGCGGAGAGAATGAGGGTTCTCCCGATCTGGCGGTATCGAACGATAGAGCGAGATTTGCCGAATGCGCCGATTGGCCGGGAAATCTCGCGAATTGAGTCCTGGCCTCACGATTCCAATCTGTGCGGCGAGAATCGACCGACCCGGTGCTCGCCTCACTGTCCAGCTGCCACAAGTTTCTTGGCGGCCATCCGGAGTTCGTCGAAGCCGGGCCAGTCGTGGATCGAGCGGAAAGCCGGGTCCTTTTCGATTTTGCTCCACCCGTATCCCGCGTAGAGGGCCGTCGACAGAAGTCGGAAAGCGTCCTTGCCGTACGCGGGGTCGGCATCGGCCAACTGGCCGTACACACCGGCGACTTGATAGGTGATGCTCGGGCGCCCATCGGCCGCGAGGGCTCGCTTGAGGTCTTCGACCGCTTCCGCGATCTTGCCGTCCCGGGCCAGCAACTCGGCCCGCGACACCAGCGATGGAGCATAGTCCGGGTGAACGATCAGAATTCGATCGAGCACCGCTCGAGCTTCGGCCGGGCGATGCAACTTCTCGATCAGCAAGAAGACTTGATTGTGCATCGCCGGCAGCGAACGGGGATTGATTCGTTCCGCCTGGCGGAAGTCTTCGAGCGCGGCCGCCGCGTCGGTTTCTTGGCGGGACAGCCCGCGTTCGACCCAACTGGCTTCATCCGTGGGAGCATGTCGATGGGCCTCGGCTTCGTCGTCCCGAGCGCCGTCTTCCTGACCGACCAGTCGACGCAGCCGCGCTCGATAAAAATAGGCCTTCACCGGCGGGTTCGGCGCGTCGAGGACCGCGTCGAGGTCGGGCAGACCTTCGGCCGGCACGGCGAGTTGCATGCAGGCGAGCGCACGCCAGATCCGCGAATCGAGGTGACCGGAATCCAAGCGCAGTGAAACGTCGAAGTCGGCGCGGGCCGCCCGGAACTCGCGGAACTGAAACTCGCTACGGCCCCGACGATAGTACAGCTCGGCGAAGTCCGCCCGAACGGCGATGCCCGAACTGTAGCAACTGATCGCGGCGGCATCCTGGCCG
>JANLUE010000519.1:0-2631 GCA_031363325.1 Gemmataceae bacterium | reverse complement strand
GCCTGAAGGGCTGCGACGAATCCGCAACGCGTTCGTGTGCCGTATGGAACTCCGGTTCTCTACGTGACTCGGGTTTAGCCCCGGCCGATGGCTTCGAGGCCGGGGTTGCAGTCGCACACGCTACATCAACTTGAAAGGCGCTCTAAGCTCCTCCATTGGCGACCCAACTTCACTTGATCGTACCCGAACTACGCAACGGACTCAATCCGGGAACGCCAACGTGGTCGCCAAGTGTTCGTGGCCGATCACGACGTTCGAGAAGATGCTTTCGGCCTCGCGGCGAAAGTAGTCGGGGTTCGGCAGGGCGGGGCTGAAGTGGGTGAACCACAGTTGCCGGGCTCGGGCGGCCGCTCCCATCGTCGCGGCTTCGGCGAAGGTCATGTGTTTGTTCTCGATCGCCTTCGGCCGATCGTCGGGGTCGCCGTAGGTCGCTTCCGAAATTAACAAGTCGACATCCGTCATGAACTCGACGATGGTTCGCGTCGGCCGGCTGTCGGTGACGAAGCCGAGGGAAAGGCCGGGTCGCGCCGGGCCGAGCACTTCGTCCGGCTGAATCGTACGGCCCTCGTGTTCGACCGTCTCGCCGCGCTGGAGCAACTTCCACAGGGTGACCGGTAGGCCGAGCGCCTTGGCGCGATCGGGCTGAAAGGCCGGTGCCCGCGACAGCGACAGGCGAAAGGCCAGACACGCGATGTCGTGATCGGCCGGGCAACAGGTCACCTGCAGCGGACCGACAGTAAGACGATCCGCGGAATCGCCCGTCATTTCGCGGTAGCGGATCGGGTACGGCAAGTGCGGCGCAATGACCCGGAGGCTCTCCACGACGCGACGAACGCCCGGCGGGCCGACGACCGTGAGCGGTTCGTCCCGACCTCGGCCACTATTGCCGACCGTGAGTAACAACCCTGGGAGCCCGGACACGTGATCCGCGTGGAAGTGCGTGATCAGGATCGTGCCGATGTCTTTCAGCCCCCAGCCCAGCTTGCGAAGGCTGACCTGCGTACCTTCGCCGCAGTCGATCAGAATCAGCTGGCCGCCACATCGAACCAGGACGCTCGAAAGGAATCGCTCCGGAAGTGGAAGGGTACCCCCCGTGCCGAGCAAGCCAACGTCGATCATCGCGTCCCTTCCGAGCCGAATTCTGAAGGCCACATTTTAGGGACGCGCCGGCATCGGCCACGTTCGCGGCGAACTGGTTCGATCGAAAGATTACTCGTCCCGACTGAATTGACGGAATTCCGAACGCGCAGGCTTCATTTGCGGTATCCTCAATTTTGACCAACTCGCGCGGCCGTCACCCATCCGCCGTGGTTGCCCGATTCGAGACAATCCTGGGTCCGACGCGATGACCGACGCGGCTTTGGGGACGGTGCGCCGACTCGACTTCCCTTCCACACAGTGGTCGGTGGTCGCGCGGGCGTCCGCCGACGATTCGGACGGCCGAGCCGCGCTGGCCGAACTCTGCCGCGAATACTGGTATCCGCTGTACGTGGTGATTCGTCGAAGCGAGCCGAATGCGGAAGCCGCCAAAGATCTGACGCAAAGTTTCTTCCAGTACCTGTTCGAAGGCGACGTGGTCGCTCGGGCGGATCAGTGTCGGGGTCGATTCCGCGATTTTCTCCTTGGAGTTTGCCGTAAGTTTCTGCTCAAGGATCGTCGCAAGGCGATGGCCGAGAAGCGAGGCGGGCAGTTTCGCCGGGTGCCGTTCGACTTCGCGGCGGCCGACGCGCGTTATTCACGAGAAGCCGAGCCGGGGAGCGACCTGGATCGTCAGTTCACCAAAGTGTGGGCCATGACCGTGCTCGAACGAGCGACGGCCAAGCTCCAAGCCAAGTACGAAGCTCAGAACGAAGGCGATCTTTTTCGCCGGCTGTCGATGACCCTGGCCCGATCGCCGGGAGCGGAGAAATACGCGGGAATCGCGGTGGCCATTGGCATGCCGGAGTCGACGGTCCGCAAGCGATGCACCGCACTTAAAGAGCAGTTCCGTATGGAGTTACGGAAGCAAGTCGCCCTCACCGTCGCGACCGAGGCCGATGTCGACCGGGAACTGAGCGAACTGGCGGCCGCGCTGGCCGGGTGAAGTTTTCTTGTAACTTCTTAATAGGTCCGTTCTTCGCGTGAATCTGGGTCGAGTTGCATTTCGGAGAATCTGGAGGAGTGGGCGCAGCTGATCGACGGATGGGTTCGTACGTTTTTGACACGGTTGAGTCACCACCGACTTGACTAATGTTCGTGTGTCCAGTATATTATTCTTGGGAGTTTTGGCCGGAGGAGGGTTCGCGCCGACCGGGCCGGCAATCGAGAGAGAGTGCGACAGAATGGACGCCTCCGACAAAAGGGCGGTCGTGAGCAAGGTCGGTTTGGGGTCAGGCGAGGCTCGGTTGAGGTGAGAGCCATTGGGCGCGGGTGGTGCGGCGATACCAGCGGCCCGGACCGGGCCAAAAACCGTCGCGCAGCCCCTTTCGGAGCTTCCGGGCTCGTTTTTTCGTAACTTCTCAATACGGCCGCTGCGGTCGTTCGGCGCGTAGTGTCGCCTGGGTCGCTTTGTCGTGATGGTTTGGGTTTTCCGTCGGCTATATTTCTTCGGAGTTGGTCGCCTGGCGGCGGGCCAGCTCCGCTAACTCGGGG
>JANLUE010000493.1:0-3531 GCA_031363325.1 Gemmataceae bacterium | reverse complement strand
CAAATGTTGGCAAGTCCGCCGGGGGTGTCGCTTCGCTCAACCCCCGGCTAATCGCTAACATCCCTCCGGGATACATTTGGCCTCCGACCAATCTCCAGGCTTCAAAACCGAATCAGGCAGAGAAGATCAAAAGAGTCAGCGACAGATTTCAAACACCAATTCACTGGCGGTCGCCCCTTCGTCCCTCTGTGATCTCTGTGACTCTGTGGTTAGATGTCTTTTTGCTGGATCGACATTCGTTGTGACTCTGTGGTTAGATGTCTTCGTACATCAATACATCACTCGCGTACCCGCACGGCCGCGCCGTCGGCGATGCGGGAGAAGCCGCTCGTCACGACTTTCGTGCCGGCGGGGAGTGGGGCGTCGATTTCAATCCACGTTCGTTTTCGTTTGCCGTCGTTCGTAACGATTGTGGCCCCCGTCTTCACAATCAATTCCTTCGCCTTGCCGTCGACGACTGTGAAGACCTTCGTCACGCCGGCGAATTGAATGACCGCTTCCTCGGGCACGGTTGGGGCGGTGTCGTCGACCTTCGTGACGATCGTCGCGCGGGTGAAGCTGCCGGCGCTCAATTTGCGGTCAGCATTCGGGACCAACATTTCGACCATGAACGTTCGGCTCGATCGATCGACGGCCGGGTTCACTCGCGACACCTTGGCCGCGAAGCGTTCCTTCGCGTGCGATTCGACTTCGAGCTCGACGGCCTGGCCAACCGCCACTTCGGCTTTGTGCCGCTCCGGAAGTGTCACCTGCAATCGAAGCGGGCGATCGAGAACGAATCGAAACAATGGCGGCGCATCGACCAGGGGGATGATGCGAACCATCTCGCCGACCGCGACCTTGCGATGGCCGACGACGTACTCCGGCGTCGCGGACGAACCGGCGGGCAAGTCGTTTGGCGTTGGGGCGACGAGTCGGGTATCGGCGAGCCGTTGCCTCGCGGACTCGAGCATGGCCTGGCGAGCGCGGGCCGACGCCAACGTCGCTTTCGCCTCGAGAATCGCGGCCGTCGTGTTCGCCCGGGCCACGTCCAGGTCCGTGTACGCCTGTTGCGATTCCTCGTCGGTGACGGCCCGGCCGCCGGCCTTGAGTCGATCGACGCGCACGCGGGCCTGGCGTTCGAGGGCGTCGGCCCGGATCACGCTCGGCAACCGACTCACATCGAGTTCGCCGGTCGGCAAGTCCTTCAGCCCGAGCTTGGCGAGTTCGAGTTCGAGGGCCCGACGGGCCTCGGAGACGGCGAGTTGTGAATCCGTCGGGTCGAGTTCGAGGAGAAGCTCGCCCGGCTTGACGATGTCGCCAAAGTCCTTGTGGACGCGAATCACCTTGCCTTCGACCTTCGGCGTGATCGGCACTTCGTCCCAACCCCAAAGCGAGCCGACGGCCGTCACGGTTCGGCGAATGGGCCGGGGCGTGACCGAATCGACCGTGACGGCCACGGCCTCCGGAACAACAACAGGCTTGTCGGCCGGTGCGCGGCCGCCCATCTTGCCGGACGCGGCCACGCCGGCGATCGCCAACCCGGCGAGGCCCGCGAGGATCAGCCACGTTCGTCGCTTGCGAAGTGCCAACGGCAATCTCCGGCGAACCTGGAATTGTTCCAGGTTCGATGTATCGGGGCGAAACTACGCCTTGGCGATCTTGCGAAACAGGGCGACGAACGTTTCCTGTTCGGCCGAGCTGAGTGCCTTGAGCATCGACTTCAAGACGGCGAGCATTTCGTTCACGCCGCCGCGATGGGCCGCCCAACCGGCGTCCGTCAACTCCACGCGCACGACCCGGCGATCCTCTTCCGACCGAGTCCGCCGAACGACTCCCCGACGTTCGAGGCCATCGACCAGCGAAGTCACGGAATTGGCGGCGAGGTTGAGATACTCGGCGAGTTCCCGCATCATGGCCGGCCCATCGTCGCCGAGCCGTTCGACGACGTGGAGTTCCTGGCCGCTCAGGTCGGCGTGCGGCCCCTGGACCGCCGCCGCGTTCCCGGCGCGAAACCGCTGTAGAAACGCGTTGACCAGCCCGCGCAACTCGCCCGCATGTCGATCCAGAGACGCCACGTTCGCCCACTTGGTTCGGAGAGTCCGATAGTTCGATCGTAGAACTAATCGGTGGTAGTGGCAATTCTAAGTCGCGGTGCGGAGAAACTTGTGTAGGATGAAGGCCAAAGGCCAATTGCCCTCGAACGAATTTACGCTCGCCGAACGGGGCTAAATGCGAGTCTCCCTACGAGTTTTCCGATTCGCTTCGCGATTCGGATTTGGAGTCGCTTCGGCGACACCGCAGCTAGCCCCGGCCGATGGCTTCGAGGCCGGGGGTGAACGGTGATTGAAGTCATGCCAACGACAATTTCCCTTAACGAAGTAGCGGCCCTTGCCCGGCAGTCCGAGTTTGGCGGATTTGAAGTATTCATCGACCGAGCCTCCGCTCGACGCGTCTGGCATCACGTCTTTTTGATGGCCCTATCCGGTCAAATGACCGACATCAGCTATCGTCCTTGGTTAGGCGATGGCCGACTTACCTATCGAAAATTTGGCCAAGAGTTTGAGCTGATGCCGCCTCCCGATGAATTGAGTACTCTCCTCATTGATGAAGCCCGTTCAATCTTGGGTTTTGGCCGAATCGGCCGGTGGTTCAGCCGCGAATCGGTTTCCGCCGATTTTACCCTTGAACTTGACGGCTACACGACCGAACGGGCGGGAACTGCTTGGAAGAGCGTAAAACACGTGGGGGTCGAGTTCTTCAGGATCGACCGACCTGCGTTTTTTCCATCACCAACGCTGTCGTATTTGAACGCCGAATCGTTCGAGTGAATACCCCCGATCCAGAAACCGTCTCCCTTCGTAGAATGGTCGCGGGCCGACCGTCATGTCGAACCAGGCCTCGCGCGGGGCTTTCGCCCACCGGCCCGCACTTCCTCTGGAGATGTTCACGATGCGCATGTTGTTTGCCGCCCTGGCGGCCGTCGTTCTGGCGGCCCCGACGTTCGCCGAATCCATGACCCTGACTGGCGAGAACACCAAAGTTACGTTCGTCGGCACCAAGCCGGACGGCAAGCACGAAGGCGGCTTCAAGACGGTCACCGGGACCGCGTCGATGACCGGGACCGATATCGCCACGCTCAAGATCGAAGTCGAGTTCGACATGGACTCGATCTTCTCCGATAACGACAAGCTGACTCAGCACCTGAAGGCCCCGGACTTCTTCGCCGTCAAGGATTACCCGAAGGCCAAGTTCGTCACGAGTTCCGTCGCGAAGGCCGACGACGGCTACACCGTCACGGGCAACCTGACGATCAAGGGCAAGACCGAAAGCGTGTCGTTCGTCGCGAAGATCACGGCCGAGGCGGGCAAATTGAAATTGACGAGTGACGCGAAGATCGATCGCACCAAGTTTAACATGGAGTACGGCAAGGGCAAAATCGACGACGTGGTCGCGTTGAAGATCGCGGTTGATGCGAAGTAATTCGTTTCGCAATACCCAAAGTCGTTGAGCAGGCGAGCCGGGGGGCGTTAGCCCCTCGGGTGAACCCCG
>JANLUE010000489.1:0-1555 GCA_031363325.1 Gemmataceae bacterium | reverse complement strand
ACAGGTTGGAAACCTGTGCCACAAGCCACCACAGGTTGGAACCCTGTGCCACAAGCCACCACAGGTTGGAAACCTGTGCCACAAGCCGCGGAACGCTCACCACAGGTTGGAAACCTGTGCCACAAGCCACGTGGCACAGGTTTTTAACCTGTGCGGAACTCGCAAGCGCTTACCACAGGTTGGAAACCTGTGCCACAAGTCACCCCCGTTCGCCCGCTGGCAATGCTTTCGCTTCGGCGGTCGGTGGGACGGGGCCGCCGGAGCGGCCTTCGATGCGGCCGAAGATCATGCGGCCAGCCGGGGTTTGCAGGACGCTCGTTACCGTCAACGCGACGTCCGTTCCAATGTGGGCGCGCCCTTGTTCGACCACGACCATCGTGCCATCGTCGAGGTAGCCGATGCCCTGGCCCGGCTGATCGCCGGGCTTGACGATCTTGATCGCCATCGCTTCGCCCGGCAGGGCGACCGTCTTCAGGGCGTTCGCCACTTCATTCAGGTTGATGACTTCAACACCTTGAAGCTGAGCGATTTTGTTCAGGTTGAAGTCGTTGGTCACGACCCGGCCGCCGACCGACTTCGCGAACAAGACGAGGCGCTCGTCGACTCGAATCTTGTCGCCCGCCTCGCGAATCTCCGGCACGTTGCCATCGTGCATCTGGAGTTCGATCTTCGTGTTGGTCTGCAGCTTCTTCAGAACGTCGAGGCCGCGTCGGCCACGGTTGCGCTTCAGTTTGTCCGAACTGTCCGCGATCCCCTGGAGTTCCTGGAGGACGAAACGGGTCACGATCAGCTTGGAATCGACTATTCGAGTATCGCACAGGTCGGCGATGCGGCCGTCGATAATCACGCTCGTGTCCAGGACGAGCGACTTGTTCCCCTTCACCTGCTTGGCAAATTCGACATAAGGGATAATGAACCGAAATTCGTCCTTGGTCTGCAGAAGCGTTGAAATCGTTATGTAACAACACACGACCGTGATGAAGAACCGGCTAACCAGAATAACCTGCGAACTCACGCGGTCGTCCATCCAGGAACTGAGGAACTCCTGGATCGCCAGCCAGAACAACCAGCCGAGCAACAGACCGAGCAGCAGGCCGAAGTAGAGGGCCGACAGCGTCGAGATTTGTTTGTTGCGTTCCCAGAGGTCCGTGAAGAGGACGACACCGCCCAGGGCCAGGACGATCATGGCCGCCCGAACGCCCGGCCAGATGCGGTCATTGGGGATATCCGAGTACGTATTGAACGTGGCGATCGCGATGCCCAGTACGATGGCCGCGAAGAGCCCCCGAAGGAGCCACAGGAGCATGAGAACCTCTGGCGTGAGCCGATGATAAGGCGACCACCCTGGGCAGGCGGTTCGGCGGGTATGAATTCCCCGTATCCTACAGGTCGCCGTCCGGGTGGAATAGGCGGAGGTGTTCTTGCCGGGCGAACCGATCGGTCATGATGCCGCTTGCCGAGGCGCTGACCTACGGCAACGCCATGAGCGCGCTCAAGCTCACGATCCCGGGGGATCTGGCGTTGTTTACCAGGGACGAAGTGGATGCGCTGGTGG
>JANLUE010000682.1:0-2934 GCA_031363325.1 Gemmataceae bacterium | reverse complement strand
CGACTACTCGTCTCGACAACTCCAATCGGACGTTCGCGATGAACGCGAATCTTCTCGAGACGAGAATCGGGAACACTACGCCGAATGGCGTCGGTACGATCCGAACTTCTCGTTCCTCCTGTTTGAAGACTTCCTCCACGGACTTTACGCGAACGTCCACGTCGCCCGCGGCGCGGGCAAGCTGGACGACTATGCTCCGTTCGTGAACGAACGCGCGCGGGCCGTGCTCGCCCGGCTTGGCCCATCGGACTTGAAGGAAGTGCTCGGCGCAATCGTCGGTTCGTTCGAGGTCGTCGAGACCAGCCGCGCCTTCGAGAAGCTCACGGCGAAGGTGCGCTTCGAGGCGAACTACACGGAACGGACCAAGTCCGGCGACGAACAGAGTTGGTACGTCGTCGAGGAATGGGCCGTGATGCGCAACCGGGACGTGCTGTCGCCGGCACCCGGCGGGGTTCGCGGCAGTAATTGCCCGAAGTGCGGCGGGGCCCTGGAGTTCACCCCGGACCGTCGCTGCCGCTACTGCACCACGCTCGTCGAGGGCGGAGTGCACGAATGGGGCGTGGTCGCCATCCAGCCGCTCCAGCGTGAAGCCCGCGGCCCGCTCCTGACCCAGGACGTGCCCGATGTCGGGCTCGATGGGCCGACCGTCTTCGACCAGAACCTTCGCTTTGAGTTGCAGAGGCTGAAATTCCGTGGGGATTCATTCGACGAGGATCGCTTCCTCGAGCGCGTTCGCGCCATCTTCCTGAATCTTCAGGACGCCTGGAGCAAGATGAATTGGAACGCGGCCCGGCCCTATGAAACCGACGCGGTGTTCGAGATGCACCGCTACTGGATAGAGGCCTATCGGCGGCAGGGGTTGCGCAACCACCTCGACGACGTGACAATCGGCGTGATCGAAATCGCCAAAGTAGTCCCCGACGTGTTCCACGAGGCGATCACCTGCCGCATCCATGCGACGATGATCGACTACGTGGTTGATCAAAAGGAGAAGATCGTCCGGGGCAGTTCCAAGAAACCGATGGCCTTCAGCGAGTACTGGACGTTTATTCGCCGACGAGGCGCGAAAGAATCGACGCACGGCGACCGGAATTGCCCGAACTGTGGGGCCGGCCTCAAGATCTCGATGGCCGGCGTCTGCGAATACTGCAACAGCAAGATCACCAACGGCGACTTCGATTGGGTGCTGAGCCGGATCGAACAGGACGAAGCGTATGCGGGATAAGATCGCGACCGTTAGCCGCGAGGCGCTAGCCGAGCGCGTCACGCAACTTGGGTTGAGCGTCGAGCGTGATACGAACACTGTTGTCGTGTTTCGAGTCGCAGACTCAAGTTGCGTGACGCGCTCGGCTAGCGGTCGTTAGACCCGATCGACCTGCCAGTAGTCCAGGTCGACTTCGACGGGTCGGCCCCAGATGGTGAGGACCACCTTGACCTTGGGCGATTGACTGTCGCGATCGGCCAGTTCCTTGACGGGGCCTTCCATGTTGGCGAACATGCCTTCGCGAACCTTGACTGTATCGCCGACATCGTAGTCGAGCTTGATGCGGCCCTTGCCGACGACTTCCTCTTCGGCCTTCGCCCCCGCCTTTTCGCCAGCGGTGACTTCTTCCTGGTCGGACAGCATCCGCTGAACTTCGCGATCGGTCATCGGCTGCGGGGCCTTGGTCAGGCTGCCGCCCACGAAGTCGCCGATCCCCGATGTTTCCCGGAACAGGTAGAGGACGTGTTCGTTGAACTCGACCTCGCAGAACAGGTAGCCGGGGAACTTCTTGACCTTCTTGATGCGGCGCTTGCCGTCGCGGACCTCGGTGACTTTCTCGATTGGAACGACCACGCGGCCCACGTAGTTCTCGAGGTTTTCGAGCTTGATGCGGCGTTCGAGGTTGGTGCGGATCGAATCTTCGCGGCCACTCTGAACCTTGACGACGTACCATTTCTTCTTGCTCGCGGGCTCGGCCGGAGTCGCCGGCGCGGCTTCCTCGATGGCCTCCGGTGCCGGCACTTCGGCAGCGGCCGCGGGCGCGGCCTCACCGTCTTCCACCGCGGTCGCGGTCGATTCGTCGGTCGGCGGAATTTCTTCGTCGTTCATTTCGATGCGCCCTTTCGGGGGCGTTGGGCGTTACCAGTCCGCCTGTTGGCCTTCGGCCCGATTCTTCCGTGCATCCTTGGACGCCGCTTCTTGTTCCTTGGCGGTCGGCAGCACGCCGATGTACCGCGAACTCAGGATCGAGTTCCAGAAGATGTCCACGATGAACAAGAAGGTCGTCATGAGCAACAAGGAAACGAGGACCACAATCGTGTCGCGGATCAGGGACTTTCGCGATGTCCACGACACCTTGTTGATCTCGGCCTCGGTCGCGATCAAGAAGTCGGCGAACTGCGGATAATTCACCGATCGCCAGGCGAGCCAAACGCAGCCGGCCACCAGAACGAGTGGGATCGTGAAGTACAGGTCGGGCAACAGCGTGAAGCCGCCTTCGACGCGGGGCCGACCTTGATTCTCCAGTCGAACCTTTTCGCGTTCGCCTTCGACCCGCTTGCGTTCCTCCTCGGCGGCCGTGATCTTGACGGTCGGTGCCGTGAGTGGCATCAGTGTCTCGCCACCAACGATCCAGTCGCCGAGCCGATTCGAGACTTCGACCTGTTCGCGCTTGCCGTTGTGATCTTCCCAGACCTTGACGTTCGAGTTGGCCGGCAGGTAATCGTGGTTCACCAACGTCCAGATGCCTGTCCCGGCGATCAGGAAGAAGCCGAGGATCGTCAGTCGGCGAACGCGAAGACCCTGGGTTCGTTTGTAGGACGAAGTCGCGAGCCAACCGCCCTGATCGACATCCATCGACCATCTCTCGAATCGTCCCGTTCGAAAGAATTGAACGACCAGCGCGAGCAGGATGCCGTTGATCACCAGGAGCAGGATGTTGCCGAAGTCGA
>JANLUE010000460.1:0-13114 GCA_031363325.1 Gemmataceae bacterium | reverse complement strand
GTAACTTCTCAATACGGCCGCTGCGGTCGTTCGGCGCGTAGTGTCGCCTGGGTCGCTTTGTCGTGATGGTTTGGGTTTTCCGTCGGCTATATTTCTTCGGAGTTGGTCGCCTGGCGGCGGGCCAGCTCCGCTAACTCGGGGATTTCGTTGGCCTTCGTGAGGCGGTCGCGAAGGTAGGTCATGAACCGCACGCCCAGCTTGCGGCACGTCGATTTCAAACTCAAAAACGTATCGCGGCAACGCCGGCCCGACTCGCTCCGGGTGCCGGCGCTGATCTTCCGCTTGGTCGCCCAGTCGCGAAAGTCGCGTTCCACGGTGTTCGTGTGCAACGGCAGCGCCGGCCGATCCAGCACCCGCAACAAGCCGTCCTTCTTCTTCGCCATTCGTTGCAACGCCGCGTCGAGTTCCGCCCAACCGGTCGACCGGTTCACGAGCGCGTCGAACTGGCTGCGGAGCGGCTCGACCCGGTCCGGCGTCGGTTGGCTCCGGTAGGCTTTCAAGTCGTTGTAAAGCTGCCAAACAGCCGCCGTCACGGCCTCGAACGCTTGGTTCTGTTCCGCGCCGCACGGCACCAGCTTGGCCAGGTTGCGCTCTTGATGAATCCAACACAAGCCATGCACGAAGATGTCGTAGATCGGCGAGCCGTCGCTCACGATCCCCAAGTCCGCCGGCACGCCGTGAGCAATCGCGCTGCCCAACAACGCCGCTTCGGTGAGCGTTTGCCGATGCTTCGCCACCGTAATCGACAACCGATCCAAGTTCGCCGTCCAGGCCCGTTCGTCGGCGAACGTCTGCTCCAACGTGGCCGGCGCGTCGCCCTGCGCCAACGCCACAACTTTGGCGGGCAGCCCCTGGTCGGCCGCGTATTGCCAGGCGTGCACGTTCAGGATGTAATCGCGATGGCCGCACCGCAGCACGTCGAAGAACTTCGCTCGTTCCTTGGTGTCGCTGCTGTGAAACGACGTGAAGAATTCGGTGCTGAGGCACAAACACGAGCCATACTGGCCGTCGTGCGGGGCCCCGGAATCGTCCACCGCCAAGGCCTCGACATATTCCAAGGCGCTCGGCAACAGGGCGTCTTTCTCCGCGTGAAAAGCGTCGTGCTGTTCCGTCACGAGGCGGTTGATTTGGCCGGCCGAGATGTCGATGCCGAAATCGCCGAGCTCTTCCAAGAGGCGGCTCTGAGGCACATGGGCCGCGAAGTGTTGCTGCAGGATGAAGGCTTGCAATTGCGGGCCGAAGTGACCGCGCACCCCGGCGGGCAGTTCGCCGCGCACGAGTTCGCCGGTGGGCGTTTCCCAGACTTCGATCAGGTAACGGGTATTATTGGCCCGCACGATCAGGTCCTGCACGACGAACGCCTCGTGTCGCACGAGCTTCGAACCCGACGGCGGATCCTTGGGCGGAACCGCCACGTCTTGATGAATCTCCAACTCGCTCGTTTTGGAACGCTTGGCCGAGCCGGGTCGTTTGCCGTCGGGATTCGGCGCGGGCGTCGGCGCGCTCAAAGCACTTGGCTTGCTGTTGGAGGTGGGCTTCTTGGGGCCGCCCAGTCGAGCGACTTCCTTCTCCAACGCCGCGATCCGTTGGGCCTGCCGCTCGATGACCAAGGCCTGTTGCTCGATGACGCGGACCAGGAGACCGACCAGCGGCGACATCTCCGCGTCGGAGATGTGCGCGAGGATCGGCCGCCAATCGAGCGGCTCCGCGGATTCGAGCGATGGCAAAGTCCCAGCCATGCCAACAACGTACGAACCCAGCCGTCGATCAGCTGCGCCCACTCCTCCCAATTCTCCGAATTGCAACTCGACCCAGATTCCCGCGAAGAACGGAGCTATTGAGAAGTTACCATCTTTCCACATCGGCTAAGGTAGCGAAGCCAACCAGAGTGTTGCCCGCGCGGATGTTGAAGTCAACGTCCGGCAACGGTTCCAAGTCCTGGACTCGTTCGATCTGGGCGACCAACTTAAGGAAGAGCCGAAGCTTGCAGATTTCGACGGCCTCTTCCATGATGTCCACGCCGAACAGGTTGTGGACCACGATCGACTTGAGGATGAAGTACTTGCGGCTCGGGTGTCGGCGCACGTCGGCCAGAACGGCGCGGAAGTCCTCGAACTTCTTTCCGGCCGGCTTGCCCGTCCGGTCGAGGTCGTCCACGAAGGCTTCCATTCGATTCAAGCAAGCTTTATAGAGTGGTTCGAGGATATTGAGCGCGGCGAACAGAAAAGCACCGGAACCACAGGTCGGGTCGAGGACGCTAACTCCCGGCTGGAACACTTCGTTCGACTTTCGGGGTGCCCGGCCGGCGATTGAGAAATAAAAGGCTCTGAGGAGGTCCGGCCTTTCGCATCCATCAATCGCGTCTTCGGCGAACTGCCGAACATCCAGGTTCCAGGTGATCAAGTCGTTGATCGCGTGGATTTCACCGCCAGCGAGCTTGTGCCGGAGCTCCAGGCAGCGCAGCCGACGAGCGACGTGCTCGCGCCAAGTCTCGGTCGGCAGCGCGAATGGAGCCGGGGCCGAGCGATTCCAGCCACCGCGTTGCGAGACATCGGTTAGGCCTTTTTCAATCTCGGCCGGCAGGGGAATGACATCCCCCTTTAGGTCAATCACACCGTGCCGGACCGCCGGATAGATGTATCGGTCGGGATTCTCAGACAGGAGTCGCCAGAGGGCCGACTTGGGCTCGAAGGCGACGCTGCACTTCCGCTCGGCCGCGTCGAAAAGGAACGGGACGAGCGTGTTTTTGCCGATGTAGTCGGTGATGTCCTCCTTCGTGTAGTAGGCGCCCATCTGCTTCTGATTGATGAACTTCTCGAAGATGTAGCCCAGGACATCCGGATTGATCTCGCGGTCGTTGCGGAGTGGCCGCGTGTCGAGGTGCCATTCATAGCGATCGAAGAAGTTGAAAAGCCGTTCAAAGGCCTCGTCCGGCACGTCGATCTTGTGCCGACGCTCCAGGTCGTGGAGGTCAAACAACCCACCGTTGAGATAGGGCACTTCTCCAAGCAAACGGGTCAAATCGGCATCGAGCGTACGACTCTTGGCTTCTTTTGAAAATCCTTCCTGAAACAACCGCAAAAGGAAGTAGCGAAAGAACGTCTGAAACTTGCCCTTACGTTTCTCGCGGACCTGGCTCAGTCGATCGCGCAGGTAGTCCGTGTTCGCGTCGAGGAAGCCCTTCTTCTGGATGAAGTAGATGAACATGACGCGGTTGAGCATGAGCGAGGCGTACCATTCGCGTTCGGTGGTTTCCGCGATGCCCTCGATGAATTTGAGGAACTGTTTGTGTTCCTTCTGGAAGTGGTCGAAGAACTTCTTGGTGGCTTTGTCCCGGTCGAAGGCGTCGCGGAGCTTGTGGACGGCCCCGGTCAGGTCAAGTGCCTCTTCTTCGGAGAGCGGGATGGTGATCGCGCGGAGCTTTTGGATCAGGGCGTCGCCGTCCTGGGTAGCGGGCGTATACGTATGCTCGCGATACGCAGCCGGCAGACCGGGCCGTCGGGCGACCCACTGCCAGATTTGCGTCGTTTGAGCTTCGTCGCGAAAGACGATGAGATGCTCGAACGCTTCTCGGGTCACTGCCTTTTCAATTTGCCGACGACGGTTGTAGTCGAAGAGCCCGATGCACTCGAAGACTTGAGCCCCGCGCTTGTGTGCGATCGCGCGAAGGGAGACGGTTTCCGCCGCAATCGCCAATTCGAGCGGCGCGTCGTACCGGTCCCAACCAAGTTCTTCGATGAAGAGCTTTCGCAGGTCGAAAGTCTGAAGGTGAGCGCGGACGCTCGGGACATCGAAGGCCACGGGCGACTCCTCCCTTTAGTTCAACCCTGAAAGGCCGAGCGAGCAAATGATCTGTGGCTCCGGCCGATCCTCGTCCTCGTGGATGACCGAGAGTCGGCCTTCGCGCCGGAGCTCGACCACGCACGAAGCGAGGTCGGCGTCGGCGATTCCCGACCGGAGTTGCCGGTTCAGAAGGTCTACGGCGAGCGGCCGAAGTGTGTAGTTGTGAATGTCCTCGACCGCGCCGCGCAATTCGGTCGTGTCGTAGAGGGTGCCTTTGACTTCGTCGGCGAATCGCTTGAGCCGATCGTAGCATCGAAACCGCGCCCCACTCGGCTTGCCGAGATTGCCCCCGACCGTCTTCTCTTCGGTCGCGAGCAACTCGACAGCTTTGGCTACGAGTGCGTGGTGATTCGCGTGGCGCGGCATGGGCGGTTCTTCGGGCTGGCATTCAGCCGCCCGAAGGATGGCGAATTGCGACTCCGTGACCGAATTGCCGTCCCGGTCGAGCCAGGCCAAAGCGTCCGTTCCCTGAGCGGTCCGGACGAAGGCAAGCACGCCTGCCGGTTTGCCCGGCGAGGGAGGGTGCGACTTGGTCGAATAGACGACGTTCGGCAAGTCGGGGATGAGTTCCAATAGCGACGGATCGCGGTCCGTCGCATTCTTCCAAATCTGCCAGGCCGTCGAAGTGAGATCGACCTGATCGTCCGCCTCGTCGTCGAGGACGCCTGATTTTTCCGTGAACAGGTCACGAACGACTTGTTCGTTTCGCTCGTCCTCAAAGAACGATTCGTCCGTCCCAACGACTTCGGCGTTTTCCTGAAGGCGTTGGCGAACGCGGGCGCGCAGGCGAATGATACGCTCGACGCCGTCGGCCGGGAGAAACGTGTAGCACAGGATGCGATCCGATTGCTGGCCGATCCGGTCCACTCGACCGGCCCGTTGGATCAGTCGAATGATCGCCCACGGCAAATCGAAGTTGACCACGATGGCCGCATCCTGAAGGTTCTGCCCTTCGCTCAAAACATCGGTCGCGACAAGGACGCGGAGTTCGTCAGGTTCGACGACGTGCGCCCGTTTCTGATTGCTGACCGGGCTAAAACGCCACGCCAAGTGCGTTGGGTTGGCCGCGTCCCCCGTGACTCCCGCAACACGATTGACACCACGAGCCCGGAGTTGCTCGACGAGGTAAGCGACGGTATCAGCGAACTGGGTGAAGATCAGGACCTTCTGATTGGCACGTTCGCCCATCACGAGTTGAGTCAGAGCATCGAGCTTCGAATCGCGGGCCGGGTCCCACGGCCCGCTTCGATTCAATATGGCGATCAGGGCTTCGGCATCGGCGAGCAAATCGCTGGCGAGCATCGGAATGAAGCGGTCGGCCGGCAGCCACTTGAATCGCCGACGGAGCGTCCCCGCATACTCGCGATAAACCTCGGCCGCTCGGTCGCGCCATTCGCGATGTGGGCCGCCGTGACTTTGGGCAGGACGGTCGTCGTCCTCGTCCGCGAATAACTCGTCGTCGCGGTCCTCAAAGCTCGGGTCGAGTGCCGCCGCGTCTTGAGTGCCGACGGGGACCGACAGACCATTTTCGAGGGCGTGCAAGTAAACGAAGTTCCTGAGGATGTGACGCTCGACGGATTGCAGAAAGGCGTACCCACTGCTTTCGAGCCGCTTAAACAAATTGGTGCGACAGAAGCCCATGAGCCGCCGACCGGCCCGCGACAGATCGGCGATAACCCGCGCGTCGGCTGTCGTTGGCGGGTCGTGCGGCCGCACGTCCACGTAATTGCCAAGGCCGTACCTTGGCAGGTTCAGATGATTGACCGCGATGACGACATCGTCCGAATAGAGTTGTCCGTATTGATCGGCGGGGTTTCGATCGTCGATCGCGAACGTCAGGGTTTTGGGCACCCGCTCCGGGAAGTACGAGCGTTTGCCATTATTCGGGAAGGTCAGATATTTTCGTCCATTGGACAAGTCCGTTTCGGCGTAATTGTCTTGAATAAACGTCCGAGTTCGCCGGACCAAGTAGAACTTCATCAATTCGCGCCAATCGTCGGCGTGATGGCTCTTCTCGAACGCGGCCAAGGTGTGCGGTGCAACCTGTAGACGGCGAAAGCCGATGTCGCCGAGTTCCCGAATGAGATGTTCAGGCCGCACGCCGAGGTTCGCATCGGGTTCGAGAAAAAGGCGGAGTTGATTGCCCAGGTCGAGGTACGACTTGTTGTACGGCGTGGCCGAGAGCAGGATGACCTTGGAGTCGTTTGCTTGAATATAGTCGCGGATGACCCGATAGCGTCGGCCCTCGCGGTTTCGGAGATTGTGGCTTTCGTCGATGAGGACAATTCGATATCGGCGGAGAGACGGTAGGACCGCGACCGCCCGGCTGATCGGCAAAACCTTGCCCCGAAGCCGGTACGTCTCGCGATGGTCCTCCCACATTTCCACGAGGTTCTTGGGGCAAAGGATCAAGGTTTCCAGGTCGTGGACGTCCTCGAAAGTTCGAGCGAGGGCCGTGGCGATAAGCGTCTTGCCCAGACCGACCACATCGCCGATCAGGACTCCGCCGCGCTTGTTCAAATGCTGCGCGGCAATCTGCACGGCCTTTTGCTGGAATTCGAAGAGTAGGCCGTCAAAGTCGCGTGGGACGCGGAACTCGTTCAACCCGGCCCGAGCCTCGCGGGACAGGTGCCACGCCATTTTAATGTAGACGTGGTACGGCGAGAGCGGCCGCTCCCGCGCCCAACTCGACTCGATGATTCCCGCCAGTTCATCGGAAATGTCCACGCACCAACGGTCATCCCATCGCGCCTCGAACCATGCGGCCAATTTCTGGCATGCGTCGTGATCGAGCACATCGATGTTCAACTCCCCCTGACGGGCAAGTCCGGCAAACGTCAGATTGCTACTGCCGAGGTAGCCGATCTTGGGGCTGATCGGGTCTGGCCGAAACAGAAGATAGAGCTTGGCGTGAAGGGGGTGACGCAGAAACAATTTGACGACGACCTTCTTCGACCGGATTTGAGCGGCTAGGCGGCGCAGGCCCGCCTCGTCGGCGTCGCTCGGCAACCCGAACGTCAGTTGATTGCGAAATTCCTCAGCCAGCTTTTTCTTCAGTCGATTCGCCCGCTGGTTGTCGATGTCGTCGTCTGTTTGGGTGCCGAGCGCCGCATGCAGTTCGTCGGCGGGCAACTTCTGCATGCCCACGAGAAGTCGGCAACACTTGCCCGGCCCGCCGGCCCACCGATCAACTTCCTCGTCGATTTGCCGCCAGCCCCGGAGGTTAAAGTATCCAACGCAAAAATCGGCCCGGTCCGAAAGGCCGAGTGTTTCGCGCAGGGCCGGCAAAAGGGACTGGTCAATATTGTCGAAGATTCGCGGCATAGTGGGATGGGACCCCAGGAGTTGAAGGAGAGTCTAATCAACTGCACGAGCCAACGCAATCTTGGAGTTGCGACGATTGTTGACCAGTTCTGGCTTCGCACTGTCCGAACTCCGATAATCAATTGTCGGAATGTCGCTCGGACCGTGAACCGGGCGTGCCGTCGATCCGAACCATGAGCGTATTCGATGGCAAGCGCCGAATTGCCCAAGGGGGCGGACAACGGCAATTCCTCAGCGCAACAGAACGACGCTTGGCGTCCGAAATTGCCTTCGCCACCACAACCTTGGAGCGTTGGAACATTTGCTTCCGAATTGGTAAGGCTCACTCGGCGGCTCCGCGTCTGGCACATCACGGACTTCATGAGCCCGATTGAATCTGTTGGAAGTGCGGCATCGTTTTGGCAAACGACGAGTCGCACTTTTGAACAATTGATCCAAGACTTTGATTCCCAGGTACACCGGGCCGACTACCGCATTTATCGGGACGGCCCCGAGAGTATGGCTGTGTGCTCAATTCCCGAGCGAGAGACCAACCGAACTGAAACAATTTGGCTTCTCGCAGTATTCTGCCGGAACGCGGCGTCGGCACCCGTGCAGCCCATTTTCGACTACGTTCGAGGCCTCATGCGGCAACTCTTGGCAATTCAAGCCTGGAGGGTTCTGACCGCCGAACAGGCCCAGCAAGAAGGCTTCTACGGATTTCCTCAGGATCAGTGGATGGTGTCCGGCCGGCCGATCGAAACGGCAATCCTCGACGAACTGGTAGACGCGTCACGTCGGTTAACGGACGGGCCGGAAATTCGCGAAGCAATAATTGATCGAGAAACAAACACCAGAACTACGGCCGCCGCAGTCACCCCGGAAAGCCTGCCGAACGATAAACCCACTGAGAACGCAAAGCCGGCCATCGCGAAGCCAATCACCGTGCCTGAAGATTGGGTCGCACCGCCCACTCCTCATGATGGCTGGTCACGAAATAATGTCTCGCCGGAAGTTTACCGGGCGATCGAGCTCTTAAACTCGAAAATGATCACGGCATCGGTGCGTGTGGTCGCGGCCATGATAGGGGCTTCGGCCGGACTAGTGAATAAATCCGAGCCTTGGAAGACTTACGCGGCTGAGCGAGGCATCAGTCGAAGCGGCAGCAGCAAAAGGGATGCCCACCGGAAGAGAGGCGGGACGATCCGCGATGCCGACTCGAAATCCGGTCTGTCGGCGCTTGATGGAAGTTATGAAGAGACTCCTCTTTGTGCTGCGGACGAAGAGGTGATTTGGAAGAAGATTCTCGACCTCTGCAACCGAAATGAAGATCGTCTTGTGCTGGAGAACAACCGGGACAAGATAGGGAAACAACTCGTAGAAATGTACGAAGACGAGACTGCGGAGCCGTTCAAATCCAAGCTGCCGTCACTGATCCGAAGTCTCCGAGACAACCAGCACCCAGACTACCGCAGCCCACTTGAATAGCGTTCTTTTCCGACCTCGTCCGTCGCTGTTCACGGCCTGTTCACGCTTGTTCACGGCCACAAACTGTCCCGCGAAGACTCTCTCCAATTTTTCGCTCGCCGAGATTTTCCGGTCTTTGACGTTCTTCGGCCTCCTGTTCATGAACAACGTCACGGTTACTGAGAGGCTGCGACAGTCGCAGCGTCCGCTACCGGGACACCGTCATGAATCCATTACCATCGACGACCAATGACCGCCACGCTCCTCACCCGGGAGCGCCTTGGGCTTTCACCGAGGCGGCCAAGCATCTCAACATTTCACACCGTCATCTGGTCAGACTTGCCGAGGCGAACAAGGTGCGGACGATTCGATTTGGCAGGCGCCGCCTGATTTCGGACGCCGAGATAAGGCGCCTTGCGTCCGAAGGTTGCCATTAGCTCATACGAGTCGGCCTTTACTTTGGCTACGACTCCCTTGACGTGAAACCATGCCCGCGCCGATCGGCGCGGGTCCGCCCGCACTACCTTCACTCACGCATCGGCGGACGCGAATTTGTCCGCTCACGGAGAAAATCCGCAATGACATCCGCACAGACTCCGGGATGGGTCGCACCCTTCGGCGCGGCCTTGAACGCTTACGGCGAAGCCGAGAAACGAAGCTGGGCCGACCCGAAAGACGCGTCGCTCGAAATGGCGCGCTGGGAAGCAGCTGGGGACGTGCTCGCCGTCGAACAAGAAATGGCAAGCGAGGTGATCCTCATGCTTCGCAAAGCCAATGAGCGAAGCGGCGCGTGCCTTCGTTCACTTCTGACGGACATCATCGGCGACGTTATCGACGGCAAGGTAGACGAACTCCGGACCGACGTGCAAGACCTTGCCGACGCCGTGGCCGCTCTCGAAACGACCAACCAGCGAAAGGCAGGGAGGGCATGAAGACGCAAGCCAGAGGTTCTACGCTGGGCGATGCTCGCAAGCGACAAGCGGAGCAAAACCCAAATTGCGATCCGCAAGCGCCGCCGCCTCCAGACGTGAACACTCCCCCGCCGTCGCTCTGGCCAGAACCACCGGACAAGCTGGCCTACTTCGGCCTGGCCGGGGCAATCGTCCGGGCAATCGAGCCGCATACGGAAGCCGATCCTGTGGCCATGTTGGTGCAGTTGCTGGTGATGTTCGGCAACGCCGTCGGCCGTGGCCCTCACGAATCCATCGAAGCCACACACCACGGGCTGAACGAATTCGCGGTGATTGTCGGCGCGTCCGCCAACGGTCGGAAGGGTACGTCCTTCAATCACATCAAGCGACTGTTCGAGCAAACCGCTCCCGATTGGATTGCCGACCGCCTGATGGGCGGCCTTTCATCGGGCGAAGGGCTAATCTACAACGTTCGCGACCCCGGCCCGCCGCCGACCGACCCGAAGAAACCTGCCGATCCGGGAGTGTCTGACAAACGGCTCTTGGTTGTGGAACCTGAGTTTGCCAATGTGTTGCTCGTCGCCAAGCGGCAAGCGAATACCCTTTCCGCCGTCATGCGGAATTGCTGGGATAGCACAACACTGCGGACGATGACCCGCACCAACGCCTTGAAGGCAACCGATCCTCACGTCTCCATTTTGGGGCATATCTCACCCGAGGAACTCCGTCGCGAACTGAACGACGTTTCCATCCTGAACGGCTTCGCGAATCGGTTTCTGTACGTTCTCGCCCAACGGAACAGGATTCTTCCATTCGGCGGCCGTTTGCCGGTAGGCGAACTGGAACGATTGCAAGCCCTGATCGGGGCCGCCCTCGACTTTGGCCGCTCCCTCGATCGCATCGTATTGACTCCGAATGCCTGCCGGTTGTGGGAGTCCGTCTACGAAACACTCACGACCGCTCCGCCGGGGGCAATGGGAGCAATCTACAATCGTGCCGCGCCGCACGTTCGCCGACTGGCGATGATTCAAGCGGTGATAAACGGGAAGGACCAAGTAGACATCGATCATCTTGAAGCCGCATTGGCGTTGTGGCAATACTGTTCCGATTCCGCGAGCTACATCTTCGGGGCATCGACCGGGGACCGCCTGGCGGACGACATCCTGACCTATCTGAAGGCCGCCGGTCCACTCGGCATGACGCGGACCGAGATCACAAACGCGCTCGGTCGAAACACGTCGGCCAGTCGAATATCCGAAGCGATGATGACCCTCGAACGCTCGAAGCTGGCCCGAAGGGAGAGCGTGAAAGACACGGGAGGCCGGCCAGCGGAACGCTGGTATGCCGTTGAGGGGGGCCGATGAACCTTCTCGACATCATCCGCCAAAACCGGGCCACGGCCGACGAAAGAAACGAAACAAACGAACAAACGCCGGGAAGGGAGGGGCTTAATTCGTCTCATTCGTTTATTTCGTGCCCGCAAGCCAACGCACGGCCGGAAGCCGAGCGCTGCCTCGAATGGCTGACCCGGTTCATTCGTGGCCGATACCCAAAGTTGGCGGACGTGAAAGCCGCCGCCTTCGGGGCTGGGCTCTCGGTCGATGCAATCGACGCCGGTTTGAACTCCGCCGGGATCGTCTGCTACAAGACCTTCCCGCGCAGGTATACCGGCGAAGTGGAGCATGTTCGAACCGTGGATGATTGGCCGGACGACCCTCCATTCAACAACCGGAAGCGATTCGACGAAGGACGTGAACCATGCCGATCAGCGACGAAGATCGGGCCGAAGTCGAGCGGTTAAGGCTGCTTCCCCGCGCCGAGCAACGGCAGATAGTCGAAATGGTCCGATCGGTGGCCGAAAACCCGAAGGTTGCCGCCGCCGACCGGAAGGAAGCCCGACGCCGGGCGAAGGCCCTCGACCAGCTACTCGGATTGACCCCGAAGAAGAAGTAACGGAATGTGAACTATATCCTTGACGGTCGTCAAGGATATTGATAATATACCCTTGCCACAAGATAAGGGTCCGACATGGCCGCGAAACTGGTTGCATATGTCCGAGTCTCGACTGCCGGGCAAGGGGCTTCCGGGTTGGGGTTGGAAGGCCAGCAAGCTGCCATCGACGCCTATGCCAAGTCATCGGGCGGAAGTGTCATCGCGATGTACGTCGAAGTGGAAAGCGGCAAGCGATCGGACCGCCCGGCACTGGCCCGCGCTCTGGCCCATGCGAAACGAGCAAAGGCCGTGCTCGTAGTCGCAAAGCTCGATCGACTGGCGCGGAACGTGGCGTTTCTCTCCGCGATGTTGGAAGCCGGGGTCGAGTTCATCGCTGTGGACAACCCGACCGCGAACCGCCTGACGGTTCACATTTTGGCCGCCGTCGCCGAAGCCGAAGCGAAGGCAATTAGCGAACGCACGAAGGCCGCACTGGCCGCGGCAAAGGCTCGCGGGACGAAACTCGGCTCGGCACGGGCCGGACATTGGGACGGCCGGGAAGATCGTCGCCTTGCGGGCGCGTTGACCGGAGCGAAGGCCGCGACTGGGGCCCGCATTCAATTGGCCGACGAAGCCTATGCGGACCTGTTGCCCATCGTCCAGCAACATCGGAGCGAGGGTACTTCCTTGCAAGCGATTGCCGACAAACTGAACGGCGAAGGCTACACGACGCGCCGGGGGAAAGAGTTCACGCCCATGACAATCCGACGGATTTTGAACCGAACGACCGAGAACAACGCATAGGCGAAAGGCGGCCCGACGTGTCAGTCTTCAAGCAACAGGTCATCCGATGGACCTTGAACGGCAAGCGCGTTCCAGCCGGTACTCCTGGCGCGACGAAGAAAACGAGCAAGAGCGCGAAGTGGTACGGCACCGTGAACGGGGTCCGCATCGCTCTCTGTCGTGACCGCAAGGCCGCGGAGCAAATGCTCAAGAAGCTCGAAGGCGATGCCGCGATGGCATCCGTCGGGCTGGCCGACCCGTTCAAGCCGCACAATGACCGGCCACTCTCCGATCATCTCTCGGATTATTCTGCCGCGTTAGCTGCGAAGGGGAGCACCGAGGAACACGTCCGGCAAACTGTGACACAGATTCGCGCGATGTTGGATGGATGCGAGTTCAAGAAACTCCCGGACGTGAACGCCGGCCGCGCCGCCGAATGGTTGACCGGATTGCGAACGCCTTCGGCCGTGCGGACCATTCCACCGGGTTGCAACGAGTTCACGCCGGCGCAGGTGTCGTGCTTGCTGGGGATCAGTGGTGCCGCCGTTCGGGCCGCGGCCAAGCGCCATTCGCTGACCGGCGAAGGCAACGGCAAGGCCCGCCGCTATTCCCGCGCGACCGTGGAAGTCCTTTGCGCCCGGATGGTACGCGGTTGTGGTCCGGAAACCGTGAACCACTACCTTCGGGCCGTGCGAGGTTTCTTTCGCTGGATGGTGAAAACGAAGCGGGCCGGCGCGAACCCCCTCGACTCCCTCTCCCTATTGAACGCACAGTCTGACGTTCGCCGCGCCCGCCGGGAACTTACTGCGGACGAACTTCGTCTCTTGCTCCAATCGACCCGGACGAGCGCGCGGTCTTTCCGGGGACTCACTGGG
>JANLUE010000449.1:0-7209 GCA_031363325.1 Gemmataceae bacterium | reverse complement strand
CGTCGTTGAGGATCTCGACGTGTTCCTTTTCGTCGCGGATCACCGTGTACTGGATTGAACGAAGTCGCTCGGTCGCGGTATAAGTTCCGTCCGAGGCGATGGTCCCTCCCGACGTGCCGGACTTCTTGACGAACACGACCTCGCCGACCCAATCGGACCGGGGCGGAAGTTTCGGCGCGGTCAGGGAGGCGGCCAGGATCAGGCCGAACAGTGCGGGGCCGGTCATCGGTGGATCTCCGGGAGACTGCCTTCAGCATAAGCCGTCCGTCGGCCCGTCGCAAGCGACCGGGCCGCTTGCCTATAACTAAAGAAGGAATTCAAGCAACATCATGAGGTGCCCCATGCAATGGGAAGGCCGCGAAGAGAGCGGAAACGTTGAGGATCGCCGGGGAAAAGGTCCCTCGCAGGGGCTCATGATCGGAGGCGGGGCCGCAGGTGTGGTCGTCCTACTGATCGGCCTGATTTTCGGCGTCGATGTGCAGAAGTTCCTTGGCGGCGGGGGCGAACCGCAGGGCGGTGGGCCCGTCGATCCATCCGAGGAACCGCTACGCAAATTCTCGAGCATCGTGTTCAGGGACACGGAAACGGTGTGGGGCGAGCAATTCAAGAAGATGGGCAAGCGATACGAGAATCCAAAACTCGTCATTTACGACGACAGCACGCCGACCAAAGGTTGCGGCGAAGGTAAGGCGGCCATCGGGCCGTTCTACTGCCCGGCCGACAGCACGGTCTACATCGATCTCAACTTCTACGAAGTCTTGGAAAAGCAACTTGGAGCGGCGGGCCAATTCGCCAGGGCGTATGTCTTGGCTCACGAAGTCGGCCACCATGTGCAGCGCCTGTTGGGCTACTCGACCCGCGTGGACGAGGCCCGGCGAACAGGACCGGAGCGACTGGCCAACCAAATGTCCGTGCGGCTCGAACTTCAGGCCGACTACCTGGCCGGCGTGTTCGCCTTCCACATGCGCGATGAGTACAAGTTGAAGCAGTCGGACATCGACACGGCCACGAACGCGGCCTTCAAGATCGGCGACGACTACTTGCAGAAACGCGGTGGTGGCCGCGTGTCGCCGGAGAAATTCACGCACGGTACGTCGGCCCAACGCAAGCGCTGGTTCATGGAAGGCTACCGCATGGGCAGCGTCATGGCGGCCGCCCTGTTGTTCGATTTGCCGTATGAGGGGCTGTGAGAAGTTAGCCGCGAGGCGCTAGCCGAGCGCCGCAAGCGGCTAGTTCTGTCGTGGCACAGGTTTCCAACCTGTGGCCAGCGATTGCGGTTCCACACAGGTTGGAAACCTGTGCCACGGGCCGCAAGCGGCTCGCGTAGGGTGGGTCGAGCGCGGTTCGCTTTAGCGAACCCGCGGGTCCCACCGGGGGCGGGCCCGAATCCCATTGCATTTGAGAGACGCTCGAATGTCACCCTTACGTGCGCGACTCATCGTGGGCCCAATCCAAAATCCTTGGGATTCGCGCTCGACCCACCCTACGCGAACCGCATGCGACTGACGCCGCTTACCCCAGCGTTTCCAACGGCCCGTACGCCGTCACGGTTTGATTCGTGATCGGATACTTGTCCAGAACTGCCCTCACGTCGTTCATCGTGACGGCGTCCCAGGCGGCGAGTTCGTCGTCCACGCTGCGGTATTCGCCCCGATAGACCCAGTCCTTGGCAAGCGTGGCCATGCGACGACCGGGGCGTTCGCCGGCGCGAATCTCGCGCGACAGGATCTTCGTCTTCGCCTGATTGAACTCGTCGATCGTGATGCCAGCGCGTTGCACGTCGGCCAGGGTTTTCTGCACGATCTCGTAACACTCGGCCGCGTTCTCAGGGTCGCAGTTGAACGACGTGTAATAGGCCCCAGCCCCATCGCATTCATCAATGCCCATGCCCGCCTCGTCGGCAAGCCCGGTATCGGTCAGGGCCCAGAACAATCGGCTGCCCGAGTAATCGCCGATCACCGCGGACATCAACGCCCCGGCGTAGCCAAGCTCCGCGTCGGCCGGAGCGGCCGGGGCGATCAACGTGACATACTGTTGCGCCACCTTGTCGGCCGGCTTGGTCACGACGTGCAGCCCACCGGCCCCCGGCGGCTCGGTGCGATGGCCACGCGGCGCGTCTCCCGTCGGCCAGTGGCCACAGGCACGTTCGATCAAGTCGACGAAGCGAGCCCAATCGACGTTCCCGGCCGCCACGGCCACGATGTTCGGGGCCACATAGCGACGCTGAAAGTACGCCGCCATCTGTTCGGCCGTCAGGGCCGTTACGCTTTCCGTCGTGCCGAGGACGCTATTGCCGAGCGGATGGCCCGCGTAGAAATTCTTGCGGGCATGATCGTACACCGCCCAGCCCGGCTGGACTTCGTAGCGAACGATTTCGTCGAGGATGACTTTCTTCTCGGTGACGAAGTCTTCTTCACGCAGGCTCGGTCGCAAGATGTCGGCCAGCACATCGACGACTTCGGGCACGAACTCCGGCAACACGACCGCATGAAAGACGGTGTTCTCTTCGGACGTCCAGGCGTTGTTATCGGCCCCGATCCGCGAGAAATCGCGATTGACCGCGAACGCGTCCCGACGCGGCGTGCCCTTGAACACCATGTGTTCGAGAAAGTGCGACACGCCCGAAACGTCGGGCGTCTCGTCGCGAGCCCCGGTCCGAACCCAGAAGGCGATGGCCGCCGACAGCGCGTCCAGGTTCGTCTCCCCGAGGACGGTCAGGCCGTTGGCGAGCGTGTGCTGATGGAACGTCACGAAGTCTCCGCATCAAAACACTGGACGACAGTATTTTAGGGAATGGTACGGCGAGCGGCGTCTGCCCAATGGCCGTTCGCCGTCGGGTCTCTTGATACTCGCCAGGTCTTTCGCCAAATAATTGAGTAGCCGTACGGTTTCACCGGCGGCTCAGGTCGCCGACTCGATTGGGGAGTTCCGCATGTCCACGCCGCGTCGATCCTGGGGTTGTTTGCCGCTCATTCTTTTCGCATCGCTGGTTGTCAATGCGTTGATGTGTGGCGTCGTGTTTTGGCCGACGGCCGACGACGATCCGAAGTCCGACGAGAGGCACCTCTATGGCCCGCGCACGGCCAAGGACAAGGTGGCCGTCGTTCGGGCCGAGGGGGCGCTCGTCGAGGGGCTCGACGAACACATCTTGCGACAGATTCGGACGGCCGCCCGCGACGAGCACGTGAAGGCGGTCGTGTTGCGGATCGATAGCCCCGGCGGGACGATCGGGGCGAGCGAGGACATCCATCGCGAACTCGGTCGGCTTCGGGCCGGCAAGCACCCGCGCTATCCCGAAGTGAAGGCCAAGCCGTTGATCGCTTCGATGGGGGCGATCGCCGCGTCCGGTGGGTATTACATCGCAATGCCGGCCGAACGCGTCTTCGCCGAGAAAAACACGCTGACCGGTTCGATCGGCGTATACGCGTCGCTGCCAAACGTTTCGGAATTGGCGAACAAGAACGGCGTGCGATTGGAGTTGATCAAGGCGGGCGGGATCAAAGGGAGCGGCTCGCCGTTCCACACGATGACGCCGCAAGAACAGGCCCCCTGGCAGGACATGGTCGATCAGGCCTTCGATCAGTTCCTGGAGGTCGTCGTCGCGGGCCGGCCCAAGTTGACCAAGGATCGCTTGAAGGCTGAGGCAGTCATTCGCAAGACGACGCCGCTCTTCGACGACAAGGGCAATGTGATCGCCGAGCCGAAACAAGTCGAGGTCGTTCGCTTCCGGGCCGACGGCGGAACCTACACGGCCAGCGAAGCGAAGAAGTTCGACCTGATCGACGAGATCGGCCTGCTCGAAGACGCCGTGGTCGCGGTCGCAACGTCGGCCGGCCTGACCGAATACCGCGTGGTCGCCTACGATCGCCCGGCCTCGCTGTTGTCGCTGATCGGAGTGAAAGCGCCAGCGACCGGCCCGGACCTGCAGGCGCTGTCGATCGGCCTGACGCCACGAGTGTGGTACATGCTCCCGCAAGCGGAGCTGAGCGGCATCCTGGCGGCGTCGGCTCGTTAGCCGCGAGGCGCAGGTTGGACGGAGCCGAGCGCGTCCCTGTCGAATCCCGATGATTCACCACTAAAGTACACAAAGTACACAAAGAACACGAAGGAAATCCGAGACAAAATCAGGTGACGTCGAACAATCGATGTTTCTTGTTTCCTACTTCGTGGTCTTTGTGTCCTTAGTGGTGAATCTTCGGGATTCCACAGGGACGCGCTCAGCTCCGTCCAACCTACGCCTCGCGGCTAACGGCATGTCAGTTTGGCAGGCGAACGATAAAAGCCATCGCACGACAAATTGTCGAAATCCTTGCTTTGCAGGCGTTTACGACGCCACTTTCTGTCCTTTTGTTCATGGCACCCGAGTTGCTATTTGACGTGGCAACGGTCTGCGCGTTCAACAACTATCAGCCCCTTGGGCTTTGACACAGGAGCATCGCTCGTGGCCAAAGAGAAAATTATCGGCATCGACCTGGGGACCACGAACTCGGTCGTCGCCGTGATGGAAGAATCGGGCGAGGTGAAGGTCATCCCGAATCAGGAAGGGAACCGCATCACCCCGTCGGTCGTCGCGTTCACCGACAAGGCCGATCGCCTCGTGGGCGACCCGGCCAAGCGCCAGGCCGCGCTCAACCCGCGCCGCACGATCTACTCGATCAAGCGCTTCATGGGCCGACGGCACGAAGAAGTCGAGTCCGAAGAAAAGCTCGTCCCGTACAAGATCGTGGGCGGACGTAAGGACCTCGTGAAGGTCGATATCGACGGCAAGCCGTTCACGCCGCCGGAAATCTCGGCGATGGTCCTTCGCAAGCTGAAGGAAGCGGCCGAAGCGTACCTGGGTCACACCGTCCGCAAGGCCGTGATCACCGTCCCGGCGTATTTCAACGACGCCCAGCGCCAGGCGACGATCGATTCGGCCGCCGTCGCGGGCTTCGACACCGAGTGGGAACTCGAAGACCCCGTCACGAAGAAGTCGACCAAGCAGCGGATGCGGATCATCAACGAGCCGACTGCCGCTTCGTTGGCCTACGCGTTCGACAAGAAGAAGAACCAGAAGATCGCGGTCTTCGACCTCGGCGGCGGTACGTTCGACATCTCGATCCTCTCAATCGACGATGAAGGTACGTTCCAGGTCAAGGCGACCAATGGCGACACGCACTTGGGCGGAGATAACTTCGACGATGTCCTGATCGAATGGATCTGCGACGAGTTCAAGAAAGACAACGGCATCGACCTCCGCAAAGACCCGACGGCCTTGCAGCGGATCAAGGAGACGGCCGAGCGCGTCAAGAAAGACCTGTCGAGCCAGACGACGGCCGACATCAACCTGCCGTTCATCACGATGGACGCGAGCGGGCCGAAGCACATCATGCTTTCGCTCACGCGCTCCAAGCTCGAGCAGATGGTCGAGAACCTGATTGATCGCTGCAAGAAGCCCGTGCTCGACGCCCTCAACGACGCGGGCCTGAAGCCGAACCAGATCGACGAGGTCGTGATGGTCGGTGGTATGACCCGCATGCCGCGCGTGCAGCAACTGGTGAAGGACCTGTTCGGCAAGGCCGGCCACTACGGCGTGAACCCGGACGAAGTCGTCGCCATCGGGGCGGCCATCCAGGGGGCTCAACTCCTGATGGGCAGCCAGTCGTCGATCTTGCTGCTCGACGTGACGCCGTTGAGCCTCGGCATCGAGACCGAAGGTGGTGTGATGAGCGTGCTGATCGCTCGCAACACGACGATCCCGAAGAAGGCGAGCCAGACGTACACGACGGCCAGCGACAATCAGCCGGGGGTGCACATTCAGGTGTTCCAGGGCGAACGGCCGTTGACGCAGCACAACAAGAAGATCGGCGACTTCCACCTGGAAGGAATTCCCCCGGCCCCACGCGGGACGCCACAGATCGAAGTGACCTTCGACCTCGACGCGAACGGCGTGCTGAACGTGTCCGCCAAGGACAAGACATCCGGCAAGGAGAGCACGGTCCGGATCGAGAACTCGTCGGGAATGAGCTCGGACGAAGTCGAGAAGATGAAGCGGGACGCGGAACTCCACGCCGACGAGGACAAGAAGCGGCGCGAGCTGATCGACGAGAAGAACAAGGCGGACAGCTTGATCTACACCGTCGAGAAGACGCTCCGCGACGCCGGCGACAAGATCACGGAAGCCAACAAGGCTCCGATCACGGCCGCCGTCGAGAAGTTGAAGAAAGTGAAAGAAGGCGACGACCTCAACGCCTTGAAGAGCGCCTTCACGGAACTGGAGCAAGCCGCCCACGCGATGGCCTCAATGCAATCGCAACCCGGCCCGACTCCCGACGCGGGCGGCACGCCCCCGACGGGCAAGAAGGACGGAGACGATGTTGTCGATGCGGAGTTCGAGGTGAAGTGAGTCGAAGTCCGTTTGGCGGGCGACCCATCGGGTCGCCCGTTTCGTTTGGCCAACTACTTTAGACAAATTGAAAGTCGTTACTGTGGAGTCCGCCCCGTGCCGTCCAAATCACCTGATTCGATGGCAATCAGATCGACTACTTCGATTGGATGAGGTCGGTGCCCATTGTGCATCCGTCGAGGCGCTCCTTCCGCCCAACCTAGTTTTTCTCGAAGAGGTGTTGCGTGGCTTCGTATTGCACCTGAGCGCCCACTTTCAAGGCTATTGTCGCGACCTCTACACCGAATGCTCACAGGAGTGGATCGTCGCCCTGCCTCCCGACTTTCGGGCTACAGCCGAGCGTCAATTCTTCGCTCAACTCGCCCTTGAGAAGGGGAACCCGAGCCACGACAATATCGTGAGGGACTTCAGTCGCTTTGGGTTTGCTCTGGATCTCCAAGCCGCCTATGCTCACGGCCCGCAAGATGTCACCGCCCTCGGTCACTTGCAAACGTGGAGAAATCGCGCGGCTCACCAGGGAACTCAGCCGTTGGGGAGCGGTGTTCCGACCGACCTGACTTTGCCCATCGTTCGGAGTTGGAGAACCGCTTGCGAAGGCTTGGCGACGGCGCTCGACGCGATCATGAGGACGGAACTGCTCCGAATTATGGGTGTCGCGCCTTGGTGATCAATCGGAGGTAGCCATGTCAGTCAACGGGCGGTCGAGTCGAATTCCGGACGGAACGATCGTTCGGATATTGCGTTCCGGCTACGGGCGGGCCGAGGTGGTCGAGTACCGCGGTCCGCTCGGACCAGGCGGTACGCCGATTTACCGCGTTCTCGTG
>JANLUE010000398.1:0-4614 GCA_031363325.1 Gemmataceae bacterium | reverse complement strand
TAGTTTTCGTCATTGATACTCGACGTGAAACTGCGTCAGGCGTCAGGAATGGGCCATGCGGAGAAACGTGGCGACAGCTGGAAGGGAGACGGATGGAGTAACTATGTCAATTGCGTCGATATGGGGATGATGGCGTTATTTTTTTGCTTCAGTGTGACGTGGGTGGCGTCCGGCAGGATGGCCAATCGGGATTCCGAGCGCGGGCGCAAGTCACCGTAAATCTCTTCCCCTTTGACGCGGAACATTTCCGCGATGTGGTCGAGTCGGACCCCGTCGGCTAACGCTAGCCTAGCCAAGCCCTCGATTTGGGGTGGCGCTGGTCAAATTAAAGCCAACTCGTAGCGGCCCTTGCTCGGACGGTTTTCTGGAGTACTCAAATGCCATTTCGCGCCGTTCTCGGACTGTTCCTCGGTCTGGCCCTCGCGATCCGGGCCGAGCATCAACCGCCCAAGTCCTTCGACCTGCCAGCGATTGACAAGTATCTCGAGGCCGAGGTGGCGGCCAAGGAATACGTGGGCCTCTCGGTCGCGATCATGCGGGACGGCAAGATCGTTTTCGCCAAGGGCTACGGCAATGCTTCGCTCAAGGACGGGCGGGTCCTTGACTCCCATACCCGATTGGCCGCGGGGTCGGTCACCAAGCAATTTACGTCCGCTTGCATCTTCCTACTTGCTGAAGACGGCAAACTCTCCATTCACGACAACGTCTCAAAGTTCTTCCCCAAGCTCACGAAAGCGGACGACATCACTCTCTACGACCTGATGTCCCACGTTTCGGGTTACCCCGACTATTACCCGCTCGACTTCGTCGATCGCCGCATGGAAAAGACAATACAACTCGACGACCTTCTCAAGGACTACGCCGGCGGCAAGCTCGACTTCCCGCCGCGCACGCGCTGGTCGTACAGCAACACGGGGTACATCCTGCTCGGCCGAGTTGTCGAGAAAGCGAGCGGCCAATCGTTCGAGAAGTTCCTGAGCGAAAGAATCTTGAAGCCACTTGAAATGACCGATACCGTGTTCGAGCCGAAGGACGGCGACAAGGGCCTGGCGATCGGCTACACGTCATTCGCCCTCGGCGCGGCCGAGCCGGCCCCACGCGAAGCGACCGGCTGGATCCACGCTGCGGGCGGCCTGTACACGACGCCGACCGATCTTTTGAAATGGGACCTCGCGCTCATTTCCGGCAAGTTGATCAAGCCGGGTTCGTTCACGTTGATGACCACGCCACGCCAACTGTCCGACGGTCGCACGCAGGACTATGGTTGCGGCCTATCGATTCGGCGTCGCGACGGGGAACTCGTGCTTGGCCACGGCGGCGCGGTCAGCGGCTTTCAGACGTACAACGCCATTCTGCCGCGACCGCGATCGGCCGTCGCCGTCATGACCAACGACGAACGCCCCGATACCGATGGCGTCGTCAAGCCGTTGATCACTTTGCTCGCGAAAGCCGATGGCGCGAGCCCGACGCCGATCCCGAAGATCACCGGCCCGGCCCCGAAGGAAGTCGCCATCGACTTGCTCAAACAACTTCAAGCGGGCGAAGTGAAGCGAGCGGCCCTGGGCGACGACTTCAGCCACTTTCTCTCGGACGAACGGATCAAAGGTGCCGCGGAACGATTGAAGCCCCTCGGCGACCCGGACTCGGTCGAAGTCGAAAACACCGCCGAGCGCGGGGGCATGGAAGTGGCCGTCATCAAGTTCACGTTTAAGAAGCTCACCGTCACTGGCCTTCTGTACCGCACGCCGGACGGCAAGGTTCAGGAGTTCCTGTTGAAGAAGGGCTGATTCCTCTGGCTGCTAAACCCGAATCACGGGGAGAACCGGAGTTTCGGAAAAGGCGAGCCGGGGGGCGTTAGCCCCTCGGGTGACGCCGCGTTTGCTTGCCCCTGCCAAGTAAACCAACTCGTGGGAAGCCATTGCGGCGTCACCCGAGGGGCTAACGCCCCCCGGCTCGCCTTTTCCGAAACTCCGGTTCTCACCGTGATTCGGGTTTAGAACAGTTGCTCGCAAAGACTCGGACTCGTTTTCTAATGGTTCATCCGCTGGTCGCGGACTCGCTCGGCGAAGCCTTCGATCTTGTTGTCGGTCAGGGTCATCTCGCCGGTCTTCGGGCCGAACCGGAAGCCGATCCGCTTGGCCGGGCCGCGCGTCTCGCGGAGTTCGTTGCGGACAAACACGAGTCCTTCGGTCTCGCCTTCGACATCGATCGCGATTCCTTCGTCGCCCCCGCTATCGACGATCGTGTTGCCTTCGAGCGTGTTGCGATGGCCGGCGAACGCCTTGCCGCGCTCGGCCCGGAACAACACCCCCGCCTTGCCGCTGCGGCGAACCGTGTTGCCGACGATTCGATTGTCCGTGTCGCGATGCCCCACCGAGATGCCGTACGTCGCGGAGTCCTCGATCGTGTTCCCTTCGGCGAGGCCGTGTTTGACACCCCAGCAGAAGAACAGGCCAAGCCCGTTGCCGCGAAGTTGATTGTTGCGCATGATCGGCCGTTGCGATCCGGACCCGGGGTGCAGGCCGAGGCCCGCGTGGCCGCTGCTCTCGCAACCCTGGACGGTCACGTCGTGGCAGATTTGCCAACTGATTCCGTCGCCGTTGTTGTTTTTCGCGATCACCTTGCGAATCGAAGCATCCCGGCAATCCTGAAGAAAGATGCAGCCCGCGTAGTTTCCGTCGAGGTTGTCGTTATTGGCCCGATTGCCGTCGATCGTCAAGTTCTCGATCGCGATGTCGTGGATGAATTCGCCCGTCACGAGTGGGAACAGCGTGCTGACGGTCGGCGTGCCCATCAGCCAGACGTTCTCGCGCAGGGCCCGGTCGAGCTTGAAGCGATTGCCCGACCGGGCGATGAGCGTTCGCTTGATGACCGTCGGCCCGTTGTTGTGCGGATTGGTCGCGCGCAGGCAGATGCCATCGCCGACCCGGAACCCGGCCGCGTCGGCGAGCGTGATCTCTTGGTCGTACCAATCGGAGTCGGCGACGAGCTTCGACTTGACGGACGGTTCCTTGAGCAGAATCGTGTCCGCCCCACGCCCGACGAGCCGCACGCCCGTTGTTAGGGTGACGGCGTTCCGCAAGCGAAACGTGCCTTCGAGCAACTGCACGGTCCCGCCGCCGAACCGCGTCACGTAGTCGACGGCCGCCTGAATCGCCTTCTCGTCGCCCCCGACGATCTGCCCCGACTTGGGGCCGACGGCGATCGTTAGGCGTTCGTCCCACGCGGGCTCGCTGGCGACATCGCCGGAAGTCGCCCGGGGGTTCTTGACCTTCGGTCGGCCATCGTCGTTCTCCGGGTGAGCCTCGACTCGCGAGATGCTCGCCCCCGCCCCGGCCAGGCCGGCCGCCTCAAGGAACAATCGACGATCGGGTCGCGTCGGCATGGGAGACTCTCTGGAATCAGGCGGAATAGGCGGCATTTATCTTAGGCTGCCGAAAACGAGTAACCCTCACGCTCCGCGAAATGAATTCCGCGACCGGTTTGGAATCCGGAAGTCAATGGCCGAGCCGTTCGAGGAGCAGCCCCTGGAAATGGAGTCGACATGCGGCGTCCTGCCGGGTCAGGGATTCCTTGCCAAGGCTCGCCAACTGACCCGACCAACCGCGTGCCGAAGAGACCAACTGCGACAGTCAATTAACTCCGCGCCCGAAGCGGGCGTTCGACGGCCTCATTTGATCGCCGCAACGACGCTTCTCGCTCCCGCCGCCTTGAAGTCACGTCGAAACTGAACAACCGATTCGAGGAATTCTTCGTCGGTGGCGTCCCAAAGTCCATGTCCGTAACGGTCCGCGCACAACTCGAACCGTCTCGCCAGGCGCCGCCAACGCGTTCCCGGAACCATCCCCCGCGTTCGACCGTCGAAACTTCGCGCCGCCGGGGGTGTTTCATTGTTACGTCGAAAACCGGGCGAATACCGTTGCATTCGCCCGCCGTTTGTTCGATACTGGTAAAGGCGTCCGAGCCGGATCTCTCCTCCCGCCTGGTCCCCTACCCTCGCCCGTCCGAGCTTGCCCAGTCCCTCTCGACCACAGCGCCGCCCGCCGGCCTGATTGACGAGGAATCCGCATGTCCTTTCGACTCCCGCCAGTTACTGGCCTCACCTTTCTGGCCGTCGGACTCTGCGCCTTGGCCGTCCAGGCCGAGCCGAAGCCCGGCGAAGTTCGGCCCGTCACCCCCGATCAACCCGAAGCGCAACGCCGCCTTCAGGGCGAGACCGAAACGGTCGCCCGTCGACTCGGTTCGATGCTGCGGTTTCTGACCTACCATCGCCTCGAACAAGGCGAAGAGCAAAAGCTCCTGACCGACGCGGCCAAGACGCTCGGCAACCTGAGCAAGACCGACATGGAGGCCGTCATCGGCCACCTCGAAGCGTCGCTCAAGGCCCCGGACGAGAAGACCGCCTCCGACGAAGCCAAGACCGCCTACACGAAACATCGGGCCGTCGTCACCAATCTGAAGTCATTGCTCCTGAAGTACGACACGATCAAGACGCTCGATCAGGCGGCCGAACGGCTCGATCGCGGTGCCCGCGACCAACACGAACTCCGGCTCAACGCCATGGCCCTGGCCCAACGACTCAAGGAAGGCCGCGTTCGCACCGACAGCGCGACC
>JANLUE010000669.1:0-5195 GCA_031363325.1 Gemmataceae bacterium | reverse complement strand
GTGGCGGCGGGTCAACTCGACGAGTTCGTTGATGTTAGTCGGAGCGACGATATCGGGGCCGATTGGCCGCGTCTCAATGCGGCTTGCGCTTGATGCCGGCGCGACCGGAACGATTGTCGACCCGTCTTTCTTGACGCGAGTCGGATACAATCTATCCGGTCTTCCTCGAAATCTTCGTGCAAATACCGTCAACGGGCCTGTGAGCGTTTCCGCAGTCCAGATCGTGTCACTTTCAAGCCTGGGTATCATGGCCGCAAATATCCGCGTGGTCGCTCATCGACTCCAGCGCACCGGTTTCGACGGTGTCTTGGGTCTCGACTTCCTTCGTGGCCACGTCTTGACCATCGACTACGTTCAAGGCACCATCGAACTCGTTTGACAACTGGGAGGTCGCCGAATGATCGTTGCCGCACTGCCGGGGCCTTCGCCGATTCGCGCGTGGCTTTATCTCGTCGGCTTCTCGTTTCGGCGGCAGGCCCGCGTTCGGCAAATGGTCGGCATCGGGATCGGACTGTTGGTCATCTGCTTGCTGCTGACCGGCGCGTTCACCGCGACCAGCGGTTGGGACCGTTACGACTGGCGGGTCGAACGCGTCAAGCCGTACAACGCCGAGATCGTCGCCGGCGGGATGGCCCACGCGGCCATCGATCAATCGGAATACATGGGCCGAATTCGCCAGGAGACCCGGCCACTCGCCGTCTATTCGCGCTGGGTCGTCTTCCTGCTGTTTCTCGGCTTCCTGTTGCCGTTGTTCAGCCTGAGTTTTGCGAGCGGGGCGCTCGGCTACGAGCGCGAAGGGCGTTCGCTCGTCTGGCTTATGACGCGTCCGTTGCCGCGCTCCGGCGTCTATCTAGCGAAGTTCCTCGGCGTCTTGCCGTGGTGTCTCGCGATGACCGTCGGGGGGTTTGGCGTGATCTGCCTCGCGGGCGGCGAAGTTGGCCGGCAGGCGTTCACGCTGTACGCGCCTGGGATTTTCGCCGGCACGGTGACGTTCGCGGCCGTCTTCCATTTGTTCGGCGCGCTGTTCCCGAGGCCGGCTATCATCGGCCTGCTCTACGCGTTCTTCTTCGAAACGATGCTCAGCGAATTGCCCATTCCGGGCACTCTGAAACGACTCAGCGTGAACTATTACACGCGCTGCCTGCTCTATCACGCGGGCGAGACCTACGATGTCCCCACCGAATCAGCCTCGCTCTTCGTGCCCGTCCAGCCGCTCACGGCCTGGCTCGTACTGATCGGCGCGACCGTCGCTATCACGGGAATCGGCATGTGGCTGTTTGGGCGGAACGAATATCGGGATGATGTATAATTGAGATTTATGACTGACCTAACACCCCCATTGCATGGCGATCGCGGTTCGGGCCCGGGTGGGCCGGCGCCCGTTGGAATGACGATTGCCGTCAGCCGGGAGACGGGTGCCCGGGGGACGAGCATCGCCAAGCGGGTCGCGCATCGGCTCGGCTGGCAGGTCTACACGCAGGAGCATCTCGGCTTCTTGTGCGCGAACGACGCGGCTCGACAACCAGTGCTCGCCGGCTTGCCCGTGGTGACGAATCGATGGATTGACGGACAACTCGACCGATGGCGCGGGGACGAGTACGGCGAAATGCCACGGCTCTTGCTCACATTGGCCGCGCGGGGTCAGGCGGTGTTCGTGGGTCGAGGGGCGGGGTTCTATTTGCCGCGCGAGATTTGTTTGCACGCCCGAATCGTCGCTCCCGTATCGGCCCGCGTCGCGCACATGGCCGACCTGCTGCGATTGACCCGCGAGCAGGCGGCCGAGACCGTTCGCCAACGCGACGAACGCCGTTCGCAATTCTTGCAATCGCTGTTCGGCCACAAGCTTCACGATCTCTACCCGTTCGATTTGATCCTGAATTCGGGCTTGTTGACGGAAGAAACGTGTACGGACGCGATCCTGGCGGCGTTCAACGGCAAGCGCGACGTGGCCGAACCGGAATCGCGGCTCGAATGATCAAGGCGTTCGACGAGTTCGCCGCCCAGGTTCGCGACCGATCGCCGCGATTGGCGGTCGTGCTCGGCTCGGGCCTCGGGGCAGTCCCACATCAATTCGACGAACTCGCATCGATCGTCTTCGCCGATGTACCCGGACTGGCGGCCCCATCGGTCCACGGCCACTCCGGGCGAATCGCGTTTGGCTTGTGTGCCGGCGAACCGCTGCTCGTGTTCCGGGGCCGACTGCATTTCTACGAGAGCCATTCGTGGGACGCGGTCGCCGGGCCGATTCGCCTCGTCGCGGAGCTCGAGGCCCGCACGCTTCTGCTCACGAACGCCGCCGGGGGCATTCACGACGACTTGATTCCCGGCGACCTCATGGTCTTGAACGGCCACCTGTTTCTGCAGGACGGGGAGCGTCTCGAGTCCGAGCCGCGTCGGCCCTACTCGCCAGGATTGATCGACGCCATTCGAGCATGCTCGCCGATGCGAGCGGGTGTCTACGCGGCCGTCACGGGCCCGTGTTACGAGACGCCGGCCGAGATTCGCGCCTTCCGGGCGATGGGGGCCGACGCGGTCGGCATGTCGACCGCGTACGAAGCCGAGACGGCCGTGCGCCTCGGCCTGGAGGTCGCCGCGATTTCGTGCATCACGAACAAAGCGGCTGGCCTCGCCGTGGGAACGTTGAACCACGCCGAAGTACTCGCGAACGCCTCGAAGCCGGCCGAGCGGATTTCGGCGATCATGGAGAATCTTGTAACGTTCGCGAAGGTTTCGGGTTGATGAATTGCCACACCGCCTTATCGCGTGACGTAAGATTGGTCATGCACCTTTCCTTCGAGTCCGACATGATTACTCGCCTCGCGTATTTCCTGCCCGCCCTCCTGGCCCCGGCCACACTCTGCGCCGAAGACGCCGGCAAGTTTGGAGTCGAGAAACATCGCAACTTAGCCTACAACGAGGCCAAAGATGCCGACCCCGTTCGGCACAAGCTCGATCTCTACACACCCAAGGGCGCGAAGAACTACCCGGTCATGATGTTCGTGCACGGCGGGTCGGGCAACAAGGACCTGTACGCCGCCCTGGGCGAAACGTTCGCCAAACAGGGGATCGGGACCGCGGTTATCAACTATCGGCTCAGTTCGGCGAAGGGGGACATCAAACATCCCGATCACGTGAAGGACGTCGCCAAGGCGTTCGCGTGGGTGAAGGGACACGCGGGCTCGTACGGCGGGAACGCGGAAAAGCTGTTCATCAGCGGCCACTCGGCCGGCGGTCACCTCGTCGCCCTGTTGGCGACGGACGAACAATTCCTGAAGGCCGAGAAATGTTCGGTCAAGGACGTTCGCGGCGTGATGGCCCTGAGCGGCGTCTACATGATCGCCCCCGGCGTGGCGGTTCTCAAGGAAGCGTTCGGCTCCGACGCCAAGGCCTGCGAGGCCGCCTCGCCGTTCAATCAGGTGAAGGCGAACGCCCCGCCGTTCCTGCTCGCCTACGGCGATAAGGACTTCCCACTCATGGACCAGATGGCCGAGCAATTCGGCAAGAAGTTGAAAGACAACAAGTGCGACGCCGCCGTCATGAAGCTCACCCAGCGCGATCACTTCTCCATCATCATCCGAACCGCCTCGAGCGCCGACGACCCAATGACCAAAGCGATGCTGGAGTTCATGGGGAAGCGGTAACGTCTTGAAGTGGGTCGCGTGCGGCCAATACGTCAGCTTCGAGGGATTGAAACGCGGGCAAGGCGCGAAGTGGGCCAGAGTCGGAAATGCACGCCGCGAGTTGATACATTCGAGAATCGGAATCAGTATCTCGTCGGACGCACCTTCGGAGACGAGCGTGAACCTCAACTCCTTCATTCGTTCGATTCCATCGGCCGCAACGAGTCGACAGCGAATCGGTCGGTCCGCGGCACTTTGACGTTTGACCCCGTCCGCCGCCGGTCGATCAACGGGGGATTGGCGAGCTTGCCGTTCGCTCGAACGTCGGCTCGCCACGAGTTGGCCGGGTACTCCAGGGCGAGCCGACTGGCCCCGTGTTCGCTGGCCGGTCCACGAATCGAACTCGCCCACAACAGCTCGCCGTCTTCCACTGCCGCGATGACTCCAGGAGAGTGCGTATTGACGATGACTTGTCGAAGTGGATTATCGGGAGCGACCGGAAAATCCGAGTCGGTCGCGATGTCCCGGAGCAATCGCACCAGAGCCGGCAGGCGATCGGGATGAACGCCATTCTCGGGCTCCTCAAGGCAGATCAGGCCCTGAGATTCGGGATCGAGTTCCAAGACGGACAACGCCAGAAACCGTAGCGTGCCGTCCGAGAGCGATCGAGCGGGAATCACGGCGCCGGCCCGATCCACAAGCGAGACGGTCAGCGTTTCGCGGCGGTTGTCCCGATCGACTCGCACACTTTGCACGTCGCGAATCAACTCGTGCAGTCGACGAGCGATTTGCTCGTACGCGGTTCCACCCAGTCCCGGAATCGGCGTCCGAGCGAGTCGATCGAGCGTCGCGGGCAAGTGCGATCCATTCTGTCCCAATTGCGAGGGTGAATTGAAGTGGTCCGACTGCCGGAGCGCGACGGGCTCGAGTTGGAGTCGCCGCCAAGATTGCATTTCGCGCCGGGCGAGCAAGGCCGTCGGATTTTCTCGCCCATCGATTCGAGACAGCGCCGTTCGCGGCATGTCCCGGGCGACATTTCCGCGCGATCTCGTCGGGCTCTCGTCCGGATGCACGCGAACGACGCGATTGTCCTCGGGCCCTTCCGTTGAAATGAATGCCGACGTTCGGTTGGACGACTTGAGGGCCGAACGACGCCACTTCGGTGATGTCGGGAACGCGATGCTCGATTCGATTTTGTTTTTCTTGATCTCGTGCAGTTCCTCGCGAAGGAGTTCCAAGACGGGCCCGCGTGAAAGCGACGAACCTTCGCGAACCCCAAACTCCAGAGAGTAGCTCAGGAACGTGGCCGTCGCCGAAGCCGTCTGGCCAAGATCGTCGATACCGGCGGCCGGCACAATCAGTTCCGCTTGAAACGACATCCGACCGGTCGGAGCGGCCCGGAAGAACAGGTCACGGAAATCTCCTGTTCGCTCAACTTCGTCGCGAACGACGCTGGCCGCTTCCAGGAATGTGCCATCGGCCAGCGCGCCGAGGAACCGAATCGCGTCGAACAGATTGGACATCGACGTCCGATTCGGGCCGTTCACGTGCGTGGCCGGCGAGAACGGCGTCGGC
>JANLUE010000665.1:0-5556 GCA_031363325.1 Gemmataceae bacterium | reverse complement strand
GTCGAAGGTTACAACTACATGGGTCTGGGCACGGTGATCGAGCGGACGCACACGGGAACAGGTACGCCGAACGTCGACCTGTCGTACTTGTTGCAGGGGGTCGAGGCGATCGGCGACGCGGGCGACATTTACACGGGCCTCGATCGGTTCGGGCGCGTGATCAATCAGCGTTGGCGCAGCTCGGTCGATAACAGCAATCGCGACCGCTATTCATACGCCTACTACTTTGGACAAAATGCGGACACTTCTATTTGGGCCTGACAGGAAGCAAGTCGGGCCGTTGCGGTGCGTCGCCCCGCGAAGTACGATAGGTCTGTCCTCTCCAGCCACACCGCCGAACCGGGCCGCCATGATCCTCGTCGTCAAGCCAGATGCCTCGCCAGATCAGATCGACCACATCATCAAACGGGTCGAGGAGTTGGGCTTCCGGACCAACGTGAGCCGGGGCGAACTGCGTACGGTCATCGGCGTGATCGGCGATGAACGCAAGCCGCAAGCCGAGACGTTCGGGGCAATCCCCGGAGTCGAGGCCGTCCACCGGATTTTGAAGCCGTTCAAGATCGCCAGCCGCGAGTTTCAGAAGCACGATTCGGTGATCAAGGTCGGCAAGGTTCGAATCGGCGGCGGGCACCTGGCGATGATCGCCGGGCCGTGCGCCGTCGAGAGTCGAGACGGGCTCGACCGGATTGCTGGCCACGTCAAGCGGGCCGGGGCGAACATCCTGCGCGGCGGGGCGTTCAAGCCACGAACGAGCCCCTACGCGTTCCAAGGCATGGGCGAGGAGGGGCTCAAGATTCTTCGCGAAGTCGGCGACAAACACGATCTTCCGGTCGTGACCGAAGTCATGGATCCTCGGCAAGTTGCGCTCGTGGAGAAGTGGGCCGACATGTTCCAGGTCGGTGCCCGCAACATGCAGAACTTCGATCTGCTGAAGGAGATCGGCCAGACCCGGAAGCCCGTCCTGCTCAAGCGCGGCATGAGCGCCACGGTCAAGGACCTGCTCATGTCGGCCGAGTACGTGCTGGCCGGCGGAAATTCGGGCGTGGTACTTTGCGAACGGGGTGTGCGGAGCTTCGAGGATTCGACCCGGAACATGTTGGACATGTCAGCCGTCCCGAATGTGAAAGGTCAAAGCCACCTTCCGATCATCGTGGACCCGAGTCACGCGACGGGTCGGCCGGACCTGATCCCAAGCATGGCAAAGGCCTCCGTCGCGGCCGGCGCCGACGGGGTCCACGTCGAAGTGCACGACGACCCGGAAAACGCCCTGTCCGATGGCCCCCAGGCCCTGTTGCCCAAACAATTCGAGTCCCTGATGGGCGACCTTCGCAACCTGGCGACGGCCGTCGGGGCGAAAATCGATTAGTCAATTCGGCGAACGAGCGTTCTCCGCGACGAATCAAACTCCAGGCTCAATCCGACCTGGGTTTAGACACTCCGAATCGCCGCGACGATCAACACCAACACGCCGAGCGGAACGTACAGCCATTCCGGGTAGTCGGCGAGATGTCGCAACGCCGGGCCGAGGACGCGGCGGTCCCAGCCTTTCGTCGTTCGACGGCGGACGGCGTCGCGGAGGTCGTCGTAGTATTCGGCCAGCCGGTAGTGGGCGGCGCGGAAGTCCTTGGCGAGCGCTTCGCGTTGGCCCGGCAAGAGCGAGCGAAACGTATCGAACACGAGCCGCTGCCGCACCAGGGCAGCGACGATTCCGCCGGGCCGGTTTGGCGTGCCGATCAGGTCGTTCACGGTCGGCAGGATGGGCCGAAGTTCCGCGAGCAAACCCATGAGCGCGAGTGAATCGGTTCGCCGGGCGAAGGTGCGTTCGCTGTCGACGAGATAGGGCCGAGCGCGATCGAGAACGCGGAGGGCTTTGCGAACTCGAGCGAGGTCCGCGTACACGGCCCGATGGCGATTCGACGTGCGTCGCGGGGCGGGTCGGTCGTTCTCCAACCGGGCGGCCGCAGGCAACAATGGCACCAGAATCGCGTCCGGGAATTCGACGTCGCGTGAACCCCCCGACTCCGCGATGAACTCCGGATCGTCGTCGACATCCGGTTCGTCTTCGACATCCGGCAGCAAGATCACATCGGGCAGAATTGGCTCAGATGTTTCAACGACTTCTTCATCGGCTGGACTCGGCTCGATCGGTGTCGTTGGTGCCAGGGGAACGCCGGGGAACAACGAATCGAATAGCTTGCTGTCGAAGAGCGAATGAACTTCGGTCTTGCGTCGCGCCGCGCCGATGCGAGCGTCGTACGCCCGACGGGCCTCGGGATCGGTGAGCGTGTCGAGCGCTCGGGCGAGCAGGTTCATCCCCTCGGTCGCCTCGTCCGGGTGCGGCAACTGATAGCGCCGCAACAATTCGAGCCGCTCGAGGATGCGCCCCTCAATCTCGGCCGACGTTCCCGCCCCCGGCGCGAGCCCGATGAGCGCGTAATGATCCGGCGGCCACGGGCCGGTCGGCAACTTCAGCCAGTCGCGGAGTTTCTGCATCTACTTTCGTTCTAGGCGGCCCAGCGCGCTGGCGGCTTCGCGAGTCTGAACCGCGTCGCCCGCGCCGGCGGCCAAGTTCTTCAGAATCGCGCGAGCTTCCTTCGAGCCGATTCGTTCCAACGCCTCGATCGCGCGGGCCGTGCGAAGGGCCTCGCCGGTCAGCGATTTGGAGTCACCAGTTTCGGCCAGGATGGCTTCGATGCGCTGGCGAAGCTCGGCCGAACTTGTCGCCTTGAGCGCGGCCTTCACCGGGCCGATGACGCGGTCACCCTCGGCCAGCAGCGACTTGGAGGCGGCTTCGCGTTCGGCGAAGCGCGGCGAGTCGAGTTGTTTGATCAACGACGCGGTCTTCGCTTCGTCCGGCGGCGCGATTGGCTTGAGTGCCGTGAACATGCGAACGGCGTCCGCCGGCCGGTCGTGGAAGAATCGAATCGCCGCGTAGCCAACGGTGCCATTCGCGGATTTGAGATCGGCCCAGGCGGCTTCGGTGTTCGCTGGCAATTTCGACGCCGTCGCCACGTCCCAAATCAGCGTTGATCGACTCTCCGTGGCCGCCAATCGAGTGCCTTCGGGCGCGAAGCGAAGCGCGAGCCCGAACGAATTGAACAGGGTCGACTTGGAATGGAAAGTGAATCGTGGCACGCCCGAACAGATTTCGACGACCTTCACCTCGGCGGCCCCGTAGGCGTGCGCCAGTAGACGCCCGTCGGGGCTGATCGCGATCTGAAGACTGACTTGATGATTCTCGCCGATGAGCGGGACGAGCGTTCGCAACGGGCGGCCATCCACGCGATCCCATAATTCGATCGAACCGTTTCGCCGCGTCACGAGGAAATTGGCGGTGTTCAAATAGTCGGCCCGGGGCGATCCGCCGGAGATCTCTTGTCGGCCCAGTTCCTTCCCGGTCGCGAAATCGAACGTGACCATCCTCGCGTCGCGGGCCGCGATGAGTTGCTTGCCATCGGGAGTCATTGCGAGAGAGGGACGTTCGAGCGGAATTGGAATCTGCCGCGCGACTCGATTCAATTTCACATCGATGACGTGAACGAAGTCTTGACCCCCGACGCACACGAACTGACCCGTTGGATCGAACACCTGATAAGACGGATAGCCATCCTTGGGTGCGATTTCCGCGAGCGACTTGCCTTCGGCCGACCAGACGCGGATCGTTCGGTCGAAGCTGGCGCTCGTCATCGTGCGGCCGTCGGGCGACCAGGCCAGCGAGGCGAATCCGTTGGTGTGTCCGACGAGCGAATTCAAGAGTCGACCCGTCGTCGCGTCCCAGATTCGCCCGGTCGCGTCGCCAAGGCCGCCGCCGGTCGCGACGCGTTTGCCTTCCGGCGACCACGCGATGGCCGCGATGTTCGAGGCCCCCCGGTCGGGGTCGAGCGCCGCGCCGGTCGCCACGTCGTAAACGAAGAGGTCGTCCCCCTCGCCCGTGACGAGTCGTTTGCTATCGGCGCTGAACGCGGCCGATAGGCCGATGAATCCGCGACACTTCAGGTCGCGTACGACCTTTCGAGTCGTTACGTCGAAGATGCGGTAAAAGTGGAATTCAGTCCGGTGCGCGAGGTACTTGCCATTCGGGCTCGCGACCAGAACCGATGGCGGCGAAACCTCCTTGCCGAAGTATCCATCCTCATAGACGATCGGTTTGAGTTCCTTGCCCGTCTTGGCGTCCCACAGTCGAATCGCGCGATCCTTGCGATACTCGTGCGCGAACAGCTTGCCGTCGCCCGTGAAAGTGAATTGTTCGGCGACCGGGTCAGGCGGATTGGTGACCGAAATGATCGACCGACCGGTCGAGGTGTCCCAGACATCCGTCCGCTGACCGGCGTAGGAATGGGTTGCGAGTCGAGTGCCGTCCGACGAATAGCCTCCCAGGGTTACTGAATTCGTTTCCGGGAACGATCCGATGGTGCGAATCTTGTCGTCTTTAACTTTCCACTCGCCGATCATCCAGTGCCCTCGGATCAATGGATCGAGCATCATGAAGGCGACCGCCTCGCCGTCGGGCCGAAGCGCGAACGATTGATATCGGTTGTCCTTTTCGGGCGGAAGCAGACCAAGCACATCACCCGTGACGACATCCACGATCTTTGGAATCCCCTTTTCAATCACGATCATCGCCAGTCGATTCTTCCACGCGCCGATCACCACGATGTACTGGCTTGACTTTGGGCGGACCAACATGCTTGCGTTGAACGGTTGGGATCGACCGGTCGTCAACTCCCAGAGTTTGTGATTATGGCCAGCCGAAACGACGTGCTTGCCATCAGGTGACGCGAATACTTTCTGCACGTTCTCGCCGTGATGGAATCGATTGGAACCGAGGCGAGCGAGCGCCCCGTCCGGCAGCGGATCGCCGAGCGTGTCGAGTCGAGCCGACTGGGCGCGGACCGTTGCTGCGACGCCCACTAAGCCGATCAAGATTGCGAATCGAAAAAACATCGAGATCGTCCGGTTGGTTCTGAATGACTGGCTCCATCGCGACAAGCTCGTGCGCGATTCGACAAAGATCAGCGTTCGTGGGACAAGTTTCAACCTATCGTACGAACGCCAGCGCTCCGATTTGACCTCGAAGCCATTGGCCGGGCCGCGTCATCCCTTCGGACAGGTTGAAAACTCTTCGACGATCGCCTGCTGGAAATCGTTTCGACTCATCCGATTCGCAATGGCTTCGCCCGCCCGGCGGTGGTAAAGTGAATCGCACTCCCTTCACTCGCACGGCGGGCCCTCTCCATGTACCGTTCCCTGGTGCTTTGCACGGCCCTCGCCGCCGTCGGATTGGGCTCGGCCGCCGAGCCGGAAGTCAAGATCGGCACCAAGATCGACGAGTTGAAGTTCAAGGACATTCGCTACCTGGCCCGCTCGCTCGCGGACTTCGGCGAACAGAAGGCGTTTGTGCTGGCGTTCGTCGATTTGAGTTGCCCGCTCGTGCCGAAGTATCTGCCCGCGCTCAGACGAATGGAGAAGGAATTCCGCGACAAGAAAGTGCAGTTCGTCGCAGTGAATTCCGGGCCGAACGACACAATTGCCGCGATGGCGACTCAGGCGGTTGAA
>JANLUE010000321.1:0-2260 GCA_031363325.1 Gemmataceae bacterium | reverse complement strand
CGATACTCAGCACGCGCAAGGACTTCAACGAACTCGGCACCGGCGGGTTGATTGGCCCGGCCATGGTCTATGCCGAACGCGCGCCGAAGTGGGTGCCCTCGAAGGCGCACCTGATCCCAAAAGAAACGGCCCCCGAGGGGGAGGGATATTTCTCGATCATCGAAGGCAAAAACAACAAGCTCTATGTCGGCACACATGCGAACGGCGTGAACGCCTGGCTCGTCGAGCTTGACCCGGCGACCGGCAAGATGAACATCGTGGTCGATTGCCACAAGGCGATCGGCAAGGACATCAAGGGCTTCGGCTCGCAGGCCAAGATTCACACGCGCAACAACGTCGGCGCGAGCGGCAAGATCTACTTCGGCACGAAGCAAGGCTACCCGGAAAAGACCGAGAAACGCGAGGACTATCCGGGAGGTTATCCGATGATCTACGACCCGGTGACCGGCGACACGAAAGTGTACCCGATCCCGGTCAAATATCACGGCATCAACAGCATCACGCCGGACGAGAGTCGTGGCATCGCCTACATATCAACGTGTTCCGACCATCGACCGGGGCCGGGCGAAAACTCGATCTTCCTGATCCTCAACCTGAAGACCGGCAAGTATCGCGAACTGATCGACACGCAGCACATCTATGGCTTCATCGTGCTGGATCACCTGGGTCGGGCGTATCACCCGTTGCAGGGCGGCGACATCGCCCGCTACGACCCGAAGACGGAAAAGCTCGAACGACTGAAGCAAACGATCGACGGCCAACCGCCGACGCCGGCCTCCCATTTGGCGGACCCCGAGACGCACCCCATCAACTGGGACGTGACGCCGGACGGCAAGACGATGTACTGCGTCGCGATGAGTTCGAACCGGCTATATGCCTACGACCTGACGGCCGAAGGCGGCACGCTACTCGGCCGTGACCTCGGGCCACTGGTCCCGACCGCGACCGACACCGATTGCCGGGCGCTGTGCGTCGGCCCGACCGGCGAGGCGTGGGCTTCGGTCACGTGCACGAGCGGCTTCAACATTTCGATGAACCACATCGTGAGTTATCGGCCCGGCGACAAGGCCCCTCGCGACCACGGCCCCGTCTCGATCAAAAACCCCGAGTACGCCCCGATCATGGACGCGGCCGGCAAACAGGTGCCCGGTCACTACGGCCTCTTCAAGACGTCGAACGGCGTAACCACATCACGCCACGTGACACTTGGGGTGTGCCAGGCGAAATCAGGCAATGTGTTCGTGTTAATGCTTCAGCCCTACACGGTGCTGGAGATCGCGGCGGGGGACTTGGCGGGGAAGAAGTAGGCCAATGACTTAGAAGGGAAGGAGAAAAGTGTCGTGACGGTGTCTCAAAGAGGTCGGCGCTCCTGCAAGCAGGATTGAGTCGCGCAAGCGCGAATGCCCAGACGCCCCGGAATGAAGACCTCGAACCGGTACTTGGGCCAGAGATCATCCCTCACGACACATTCACTGTAACCGCCCGGCCTGAGTCTGTCCAGAACTTTTGCCGGCCGGAGCGACCTCGGAACCGGCGGGACGAAATGGATCGACAATCCCCAATTCATTGCGGTACAATTCAACCAACTGAGGCCCAACGGAGCGCGACCATGAACGAATCTTTGTCGCCCGACGAACAGCGGGTGGAAATCATCCGCGACTTGTGGGCTCGACCCGGCCCAAAGCCGTTGAAGCCGATCCCGCCAGAACTCAAGGCCGAGTTGTTCGCGAACATGGAGCCCTACGAGGACGCGGAACGCGGCTATCGGGAGTTGATGGAGAAGGGTGGCGTATCGATCGACGATCTGCTGGAAGAATTGGATCGTCGAGTCGAACGGACATGAACTCGAAAAGCAAATACTATCGCCTCTCGTACGCGGTCGTAGTTCGCGAAAGCGTTCGTGAGTTGATGATTCGCGCCGACCGGCCTCGCAATGGACAGTTTGTCACGGCTCGTGCAAATCGCGGGTACCGACGGCCGAGCACTTGGAGCAACCAATGACGTACAACATCGTGACTTCAACGCTACGGGCCGCTTTCGTCGGCTCGATCATTTTGATCGGGGCCAGTGGCTGCGGCCCCAAGCCCGAGGCGAAGAGCGAACCCAAGGGAGACTCGCAGAGCGGCTCGGGGCTCAACGAGGCCGAGGCCCTGGCGAGGCTCCGTACCGTCAACGATTTGAAAATGCTCGCTCTCGCGCTTCACAATATCGCGAGCGACAACTCCAGTGAACTCCCGCCGGTCGATGGAGCCGGAATTGA
>JANLUE010000258.1:0-1430 GCA_031363325.1 Gemmataceae bacterium | reverse complement strand
CGAAGTTGCTAAAATTCCAACTGGGATGGGCGCACCACCGCCGACCGGTGGGCGAGCGCGAGCGCTGGCATCTGCTGGCGACGGAACTCCAGTCGAACGCGAAGCGAAAACGGGAGGTTGAGGCCATGGGTATGACGATCGCACAAGCCCTGAGGAAGGAAGGTCGCGTCGAAGGTCGCACCGAAGGTGCGCTTATCGTTAAGCGACAATACGTCGTGAAATTCGGCCGAAAACATCTCGGCGAGCCGCCGGCCCGATTCGCCTCCCGACTCGAGTCGATTACCGACTCGGACCGGCTCGAACGAATGCTCGACGCCGTTGACAAGGTCGATTCCTGGTCGGCCTTGCTCAAAGTGGAGTGAGTCGCCTCTCCCATAGTTCTCGGACCCAATCAATGGGCCCACTTCGGATTGAAGGTGGAGCCGACCGCGAGCGCTGGCATCTGCTGGCGACGGAACTCCAATCGAACGCCAAGCGAAAACGGGAGGTTGAGGCCATGGGCATGACGATCGCACAAGTTCTGAGGAAGGAAGGCAGAGAAGAGGGCCTCACGGAAGGTGCCCTGATCGTCAAGCGACAACACGTCGTGAAATTTGGCCGAAAACATCTCGGCGAGCCGCCGGCCCGATTTGCCTCCCGACTCGAATCGATCACCGACCCCGACCGGCTCGAGCGCATGTTCGAAGCCGTTGACGGCGTTGATTCTTGGTCGGCCCTGTTCAAAGTGCAGTGAGCTTCCGTCGATCGTCTTCGGGCGATCCCGTTCTGATGTACCCAGCGGAGATTTGGCGAATGCCGGAGTTGAATTCGGAGCCGTACCATTATCGGCGGAGTTGGTCGAAGGTCGCCTTGCACTGGCTTCGGCGTGGGCATCTTTACGCCGGCCTGATCATGTTGCCGTGGGTCGTCCTCTACGGCGTGACGGCCTTCCTGTTCAACCACCCGAAGGCCTTCAGCGACCAGCCGGCCGTTTCGTTCGGCGCGGCCGATCTGGTCGGCACGCCGATGGAACACCTGCCCACGCCGGCCGAGCTGGCGGATCAGGTCGTCGAAGGTTTGCGCGAACGCACGCCGACCGCGAAGTACGAATTCACCGATCGTGAGTCGGCCCGGTACACCCGCGAGTTCGCCTTCGCGACGACCAGGGCCGATGGCAAGGAAATCAGCCTGCTGTTTGACGTAAACGGTTCGGGCGGGAGCATTCGATCGAAGGATGTGGCCGTCCCGAAGAAAGATGACCCCGCCCCATTCGCCGTGGGCCGAGCGCCGCGGCTGGCCAAGCAGGGCGACGCGCCGGATCGGGAGAAGATCCGAACTGGCGACGCATTAACCTTGGTTGATCCGTTGCACGAACGCGTCAAGTCGGCCGTCCCGGTCGTGCTCGAACGAAACGGCTTCGCCTGCGGCGAGGTCACGGTCACTTCGGTGCC
>JANLUE010000237.1:0-4565 GCA_031363325.1 Gemmataceae bacterium | reverse complement strand
CGTCGCCACCAGGCGCTCCGGGCGGTGCGCCTCCCGGTGCCCCACGCCCGCCGGGGGCTGATTGATCGCATGTGGCGAGTCACGCGGCCACCGCGTGACTCGCTTCGTTTCCGGAAGGCCAAATGCTCGATCTGACACCCGCGACGGGCGCGGCCGTCCGGGCCGCCAGCCGCAACGGCACTCTCGCCGGTCCAACCCCCGGCCTCGCGCTCGGGTTCGTGCAGGCCAACCTCGTCGTGTTGCCACGCGAGTTCGCGTTCGATTTTCTGCTGTTCTGTCAGCGAAACTCGAAGGCTTGCCCGCTCCTCGACGTGACGGAACCCGGCGACCACGAACCGAAGTTCGTCGCCCCCGGTGCCGATCTCCGAACCGACCTGCCGGCCTATCGCGTCTGGCGCGATGGCCGACTCGCCGACGAACCGGCCGACGTGACCGTCCACTGGCAAGCGGATTTCGTGTCGTTCGTGATCGGCTGTTCGTTCACGTTCGAGGCGGCCTTGCTCGCGGCCAACTTGCCCGTCCGGCACATCGAGCAAGGCGTGAACGTGCCGATGTACGAGACGAACCGACCGTGCCGCTCAGCCGGCCGATTCGCCGGCCCACTCGTCGTCTCGATGCGGCCCATGACATCGGAGCAAGCGATCGCCGCGACTCGAGTCTGCGCTCGCTTTCCGCGCGCTCACGGCGTGCCGGTCCACTTCGGCGACCCGATGGCGCTCGGCATCGCCGATCTGGCTCGCCCGGACTACGGCGACGCTGTTGAAGTTCGACCCGGCGAGGTCCCCGTCTTCTGGGCCTGCGGCGTTACCCCGCAGGCGGCGCTCGCGCGGGCCAAACTCCCCCTGGCGATCACGCACCGACCCGGCCACATGTTCCTGACCGACCTGCGCGACGCCGACCTCGAAGGCGAGTGAGCGACAACGCGCGAACCGAATTGAAGCGTCGCCTGTCTTGACGGAGAGTTGAGCGACGCTACGGTGTATGGGATGCCGAGGTGGCGGAATTGGCAGACGCGCTAGCCTCAGGAGCTAGTACTCGCAAGGGTGTGCAGGTTCAACTCCTGTCCTCGGCACTCTGGCAGCATAAGGACTTACGGCCAGACCGTGAGTCCTTTCTTTTTTTCCAAGGCCCGCTGAACTCGGCGATTTTGCGCAAGCGTTGGGCGCGGCGCCCTGGTAGAATTCGGCGGTTGCCTCTCGAGGAATCTCGCCATGACGCCCGAGCCGACCCGCGATTCGGACCCACGCCCCTCCGATGTCGGCACCCTGCCGCCGACGGGGCCTTGCCGAAACAGCGTTTGAATGAGCATTGGGCCGACACTCTAACCTCAAGGCCCCCGTGAACGTTCCCGGCGACCAATCGACGCTGCCGCCGCAAGTGCCGGCCGACGTGGCCACGTTGCCCGAAGGTCCGAGTGCCGCTTTTCTCACGCCGGGGATCGTTGGCGATTACGAATTGTTGGAAGAGATCGCCCGCGGCGGGATGGGGGTCGTTTTTCGGGCCCGCCAACGCTCCGCCGACCGCGTCGTCGCGGTCAAGATGATCCTATCCGGCACGCTCGCCAGCCCGGCGGACGTGCGGCGATTCCGGGCCGAGGCGGAAGCGGCCGCCAACCTCGACCATCCCAACATCCTGCCGATTCACGAGGTCGGCGAGCACGACGGTCGGGCCTACTTCTCGATGAAGCTCGCGACCGGGGGCAGCCTGGCCGACCGCGTGTCGGACTTGGTTCGAGACCCCCGGGCGACGGCCGCAATGGTCGCGAAACTCGCCCGGGCCGTTCACTTCGCTCATCAACGCGGCATCCTCCATCGCGACCTGAAGCCGGCCAACGTCCTCCTCGATGGCGACGGCCAGCCACTCGTCACCGACTTCGGCCTCGCCAAGCGAATCGATCGAGACTCGGGACTCACCCAGTCCGGTGCCATCGTCGGTACGCCGAGCTATATGGCCCCGGAGCAGGCCCGCTCCGACAAGGTGATGACGACGGCCGTCGATGTGTACTCGCTCGGGGCGATCCTGTACGAGTTGCTGTGCGGCCGGCCCCCGTTTCGTGCCGCGACCGTCATGGACACGGTCCTGCAAGTTCTCGAGCGAGCGCCGGTCGAGCCGACCAAACTGCACCTCGGGGCCGATCGCGATCTCTCGGCGATCGCGCTCAAGTGCCTGGAGAAAGACCCGGCGGCTCGGTACGATTCGGCGGCGGCCCTGGCCGACGATCTCGAGCGCTGGCAGGCCGGCGAGGCAACGGTGGCGCGCCCGCTCGGGCCGATCGCGATCGTCGGGCGCTGGCTCAAACGGCACGCGACGGCGGCCATCACTCTTCCCGTTCTCGGGTTGGTGCTTGGCATCTGGCCAACGCTCATTGGCGAACTGGATTTCCGCGCCGATCTGTTGCCGACCGGATTGGATCATCCCCTCGGCTGGTATCGACTCCTTCGCGCCAACGCGGGCCTGTATGTCGTCGCGTCGATCCTGGCGGTCGTCTTGTTCCTGGGTTTCGGCTGGCTCGTCGTTCGTGTCGCGCGGCCTCGGACTTTCGGTGCGGCCCTGGGGTTCGCGGTCGGCGTCGGTGCGCTGACGACCCTGGTTTCGACAACGCTAACCGCCCCAATGATCGTGGACCGCGACCAATTGGAGTTCGACGATTTCCGGGTTCATCCCGTCGAGGTCGCCGCGCCCGACGAGCGCTGGCTAAGCGACGTGCGGCGACCGGGCACGAAGGCCCACGCGGAAGCCGAGTATCTGAAACAGTTCCTGCCGGCCGAGCGACGTGCGCTCGACTACGACGGCTCGGACGCGGACATCAAGAAACTTCGACAGGAGGCGGCGCGAATCAATCGCCTGAACGCCGGTTACAGTGCGCTTGGCAGCGATCTGATCGCGGCCGCGTTGGGCACGGTCCTGTGGGCCCTCTACAGCACCGGAATCGCGATGTTCCTCGAACGGCGCTTCGGTCGGCGCTGGTCGAACATCGCACGCTACTTCGAATTGACCGTGTCGACACCACTCGCCGTCATCTCGCTATTCCTCGGTCTGATGCTTCTCTACGCACAGGTGCTCCATGCGAGTTCGCAACGCCTCGAGCCCCTCGCGGTCTATTTGGGCTCGGGCCTCTACTTCGGTTCGCTGGCAGTCGTCGCGTGGGTTGGTGTTAGTCGGCGTTGGAAATGGTGGGTGCGCCTGCTCCTCTATGCGGGGCTAACGATCGTCGCGTTCGTGGTCGCGGCCATTGTGGCCATCTTGGTCGAGAACGTCTGATCAAATGACATAGTCCGCCTCGACCGACTCGGGCAGCAAGTCCACGAGGCGCACTTCCGCGAGCAGGCGCACGCGCTGTTCGGCCAGGCGTTTCCAGACCGCTTGCAGGTTGCGGGCCAACGGCGACGGGGCGATCGAATCCTCGGCCGGCTGGTCCATGCGATCGAGCACGTTCAGTATGTCGCCGAGCGTGATCCGGTCGGGCGGCTTGGCGAGTTGGTAGCCGCCGGAAGCGCCGCGCGTCGTCAACACGAGGCCGGCCGCCTTCATCTGCAAGAGAATCTGAACCAGGAACCGCTGCGGAATCTCGTGTCGATCCGCCACGTCGGCCAAGCGGATTGGCTTCGGATCGCCGTATCGAACGGCCAACTCCAACATCGCGAGGCAAGCGTATTCGGCCCGAGCGGTTACGAGCATCGCGGTCCCTTACCAAATGAATCGTCCTGGCATCGTATGGGGCAATCCACACGTTCCACCGCCGCACTCGCGCCAATCGGTGAAAGATCACGGCATAGCTGCCGGTCTTTTGTTTGCGCAATCCATGGATCATGCGCGCGACCCATAAGTGGCCTTCGACTTCATTAACCCGGATTCTGCTCTAAGATGGACTGACTTCCGCTCCGGCCAAAGGACCGCGTTGAGTACGATCGCGCCGACTGTCGAATACCGGTCCGCGGAGCCGGCGCTCGCGGACGCGGTCGAGCCGCCAATCACGGTCATTGAGCGTCGGCCGGGGTGGCACTTCCTCAACGTTCGCGAGATGTGGCGTGGCCGCGAGGTGCTGTACTACCTGGCCTGGCGCGACATCAAGGTTCGCTACAAGCAGACGTTGCTCGGCCTCGGCTGGGCCTTTGCGCAGCCGCTGTTCGCGATGCTCGTCTTCACGGTGTTCCTCGGCAATTTGGCCGGCCTGGACGAGGGGGTCGAACATTATTCGCTGTTCGTGTTCGCGGGAATGTTGCCGTGGACGTTCCTGTCGAGCGCAGTCGGCCAGGCGGGCAATAGCCTCGTCGCCAACGAGCGATTGATCACGAAGGTGTACTTCCCCAGACTGCTCGTGCCGTTCAGTTCGGTGGGCAGCGTGTTGTTCGATTTTGTCTTGGCGTTGCCCTTGCTCGCGGCGATGTGCATTTGGTTTGGCGTTTGGCCATCCTGGTCGATCCTGATCGCTCCGTTCGTCGTCGCCTTGATTGTCCTGGCCGGCATGGGCATCGGGGCGTTGCTCGCGGCCCTGATCGCGGTGCAACGCGACTTTCGATACGTGATGGTCTTTGGAATTCAGATCTGGATGTTCGCGACCATGG
>JANLUE010000233.1:0-4702 GCA_031363325.1 Gemmataceae bacterium | reverse complement strand
GAGATCGCCGCGTGCCACCAGATCCTGACGCTCGTCCTCGGCGAACCGGCCAGCGTGCCGCCGACGGCTCGGCGACGCATGTACCGTCTGGTGAAAGGCCCCGAGGCGATTCCGTACCGCAAGCCCTCGGTGACGGCCGTCGCCGGGATCGCCGCGCCGGCGGTCGTCGATGAATACCACGACGACGATCCCCTCGAGTCACTACTCGGTTCGCGGAACGTGCTTTGGATGGTCGCCTTGTTGGTGGCCATCGGGTTGTTGGCGGTTTCGGTTTGGCTCGCGGTGCCGGCCGCGCCGCCAGCCGGCCAAGGCTATGTGGCCCTCGCGCCAATCCCGCCCCGGACTGAGAACCCGCCGGCCGTCAACGACAAGAAGCCGGAAGTCCCCGAGGAAAAGAAGATCGAGCCACCCGTCGAAAACAAGAAGGATGAAGTGCCCGCGACCGTCGGGCCCGCACCGCGAGTCGTGCCGCCGGCCGTCGCGCCGACCGTGAAAGTCGCCGACTCGGAGCGTCGGGCCCTGGCCGCGTTCGATTCGCCGAGTCAACCGTTGCTCGTTCGCAAACGCGACACGAACCGCTGGGACAAAGTTCTCATCGCGGAGCCGAAACTTTCGACAACGGACGCGTTGCTCGGCCTGCCCGGGTTCCATCCCGACCTGCAACTCGATTCCGGCGTGCGCTTGCAACTCTGGGGCAACTCCCCGGACGCCCTCCAGGTTCCGATCGCCGAGAGCCGTGTGATCCTGCACGTCCCGCCGCAGGGACTCGATGCGGACCTGACGCTTCAGGCCGGTCGAATTTTCCTGTCGTCTCCGAAGACCCAGGCACCGGTGAACGTTCGCGTGCGCTTCCGCGACGAAGTGTGGGACATCACACTGGCCGACGCCCGGACGGAAGTCGGCATCGATCTGATCGGCGAGCCGGCCAAGGGGGCGGTCGACGCCGACTTCCCCGAATCGCCGCGGGCGATCGTGTACCTCGGGGTCGTCACCGGTTCGGCCTCGGTGCGGAGCGGCTTCGCCGAGTCCGGCCCGCTCGGCGAGGGGTCGAAGTTCAAGTGGGACAGCAAGGGCGGCAAAGCGGCGGTCGTCGGCAAGGACGACCCGGACGATTCGGCCGGTGCCAATCGCTGGCGGCGCGATCTGCCGATCCCGAAGGACGTGACGGCGGCCGTGAACGAATTGGCCAAACTCGTCGGCATGACGGGGGGCCAATTCGACATCGACTTCGACGCGACGTGGAAGGCCCCGAACGAACCGACTGGCCGTCGCGTTTTGGCCGTCTGGATGCTCGCGGCCCTCGACAACCAGTCGTACTTGATCAACGCGCTCGATTCGGAATCGGCGGCCGTCCGGAACGCGGCCGTCGCGGCCTCGCGGCACTGGGTCGCGCTCGCGCCCGGCCGGGACGCCGAATACGCCAACGTACTTTCGACCAAGGGGGCCTTTTCCGACGTGCAACGCACCCAGGCGATCGGCCTCGTTCGCACATCGGAGTCCGCCTCGGCCGATGCGTTCGACCGCCTCTTCGATCTGCTCAAGAGCGATCGATTGGCGATCCGCGAGCTGGCTCGATTCAATTTGGCCAAACTTGACCCGGCGGGCGCGAAGGAATCGAACTACGACGCCGGCACCGCCCCCGAACGCCGCGACATGCAACTCGCCGCCTGGCAACGCGCGATCAAGAAGCTCCGGGACGTGAAGGCGAAGTAGTCACAGCGCGGCCGTGCCTCAACCCAAGGGATATGGGTCCCAGTTCGCGACCGAGCTTTCGCAACGTCACGTTGGACCGGTTGGAAACCTGTGCCACAAGCCACGTGGCACAGGTTTTTAACCTGTGCGGAACTCGCCAGCGCTTACCACAGGTTGGAAACCTGTGCCACAAGCCACAAGCCACGTGGCTTGTGGGAAACCTGTCCCACCAGTCGCCGGTCGACTCTCCCGACATCGAGTGGAGTGCGGGGCAGCAGCGATTCTATTTCTCGACTGGCGTCGATTCGATCAATCGGCGCACGATCTCGTCCGGCTTGACCCCATCCGCTTCGGCGTTGAAGTTCGTAATAAGCCGGTGGCGCAACACCGGCGCGGCGGCCGCCCGGATGTCCTCGGTCGCTACATAGGGTCGGCCGTGCAATAGCGCGCGCGCCTTGCCCGCAAGCACCAGGAACTGGCTCGCCCGCGGGCCGGCCCCCCAGGTCACGTAGTTCTTGATGAAGTCCGGCGCGTCGGCCGCGTCCGTTCGCGTCTTGCGAGTCAGTCGCATCGCGTAGCGGATCACGTGCTCGGCGGCCGGCACTTGCAGGACGACCGACTGCATGCCGAGCAATTCTTCGGCGTTCACCACGCGCTCGATCGTCGTCCGCGTTCGACGCGTGGTCTGTTCGACGATGTGGAACTCGTCTTCCTCGCCCGGATATTCGACCTTGATGTTGAACATGAACCGATCCTGTTGCGCTTCCGGCAACGGGTAGGTCCCCTCCTGTTCAATCGGGTTCTGCGTGGCCAACACGAAGAACGGGTTCGGCAGTCGATGGCGATTGCCGCCGGCCGTCACCTGACGTTCCTGCATCGCTTCGAGCAACGCCGCCTGCGTCTTCGGCGGCGTGCGGTTAATCTCGTCGGCCAGGACCATGTTCGCGAACAATGGCCCGCGCAGAAACTTGAACGACCGATGCCCCGTGGTGGGGTCGTCCTGAAGAATGTCGGTCCCAGTGATATCGGATGGCATCAAGTCGGGCGTGAACTGAATGCGGCTGAACGACAGATCCATGGCGTCGGCCAGGGTCCGGATCATGAGCGTCTTGGCGAGCCCCGGCACGCCGACGAGCAAACAATGCCCCTGCGCGAATAACGCGATCAGCAATTGCTCGAGGACGTCGCGCTGGCCGACGATGACTTTGGAACACTCGGCGAGGATGCGCTGTGCCCCCTCGCGGAGCCGGTCGGCCGCTGCCAGGTCATCGGGCTCAAGGGCCGGTGGTAATTCGGGAGGAAGCAAGGATTTCTCGGCGGAGTTTCGCGGGTTGGCAGCGAGATTTTAGCTGGCGTGGGGGGAAAGAGAATGGGTTGGCGGGGGAATGGGGAGATGTGCTCGTTGTCCGATTCAAACAATCCGATACGTCGTGGGATGGCCCGCCCGCAAGAGCCAGATGCGAGCTCCCGGCAGTCGATCCAACAGGCGTCCGGTTGCCTGATAGTCGTCCGCATCAATCTCGCAACTTCCCGATTGAATGTCGACCGCGACAAATTTCCCGTCGTCCTCGGGGCGCAGTTTCGCTCTTACGTATCGGTCGAACGCCTCCTGCCCGTGACGAGCCTCTTCCGCGAGACGGTCGGGTTGCTCGGTCGCAGTCACGTTAAGAACCTCGGATGCGGGACGACTCAACCCAATTCTATCACGAGACGTAGAAATGGGTCGATGCGAATTGCCGGTACCACCAACAGATCGATTCGTGCTTTGTTCTTGTTGAGTGTCAACGCAACAGAGGAACTCCATGTACTCGACAACGCGCATCCAAAAGACCGTGATCGGGTCCCTCGCCGTCGCACTCTTGCTGACAGCGCCCCGGTGCGAAGCAGCCGACCCACCGAAGCCCGAGATCGTCCCCGACCTCGACAAGTGCACGATCGAGTTCGACGGCCGAAGTTTGAAGATCGCTGCAGCCCCCGTTGTGGGCGTGCCGGGCTACACGGCTGGCCGTTTCCGTATTCACGTCGGCCCCGAAGGCATCAAAGCGTATGAAGCCGGCGAACCGGTCGTCCCCAAGTGGACCGCCCAAGCCCCGGCCGAAACGCGGCTCGTTTGGTTGGATGCGGACGACGCGGTTGCCTATTTCGCGAGATTCAAGCCCAAAGGCGAGCATGACTTCCAGCCCGTGACTCCCCTTCGCGTTCATCGTCTGGCACTGGCGACCGGCGCGTGGCTCGACGATCTGGCCGTTGGCGCCCCGCCGGTCGCCAATCGAGTTGAACACATCGCGGGCATTCTAACGGGCGACGGGCGGGTCGTAGTTCTCACGGCTGCAACGGACAAGAAAAAGGGTAGCGACCCAATTCCGGCGGGCTATCGCGTTGCCTGTTTCAAGGCTGACGACGTCACAAAGGCACTCTGGACGAAGGAATTCAAGTCGGCCGGGCAACTGACCCATTCCGGTGCGTATTTGTTTTCGGTCGCGGGCGGGCCGGTCAAAGTCGAGGTGGATGTTCGGCCACTCACAAAACTCGGGAAGGACATTCTCGTGTGCGCGGGCTCCGTCGACGATCTCGTCTGTGTGGCCGCGGACAATGGCAACCCACGTTGGACCGTGCCGCGCGTTTGGGAATACGAACGCGGGTTCATTGGTCCGAGCATGTGGCAGCACACAATCGGACGCGGTGGCTTAGATGAGTTGATCAAAAAGGTTGACAAGCCGGTCGCGACTCCCGGTCGTCGGAACGCTATTATCGGAGGCCCTATCGTCATCGATTCGCCGTCGACAAAAGGAAATTCAAGTATCTTTGTCGCGGTCTCCAAAGGCCCGGAACGATACGCCGAGTACCTCGGCAACTGCGTCGTCTATGAGATGTCGAGCAAGGGCGATGTGGTCAGCACAGTCTCGTTGCCACGGATCGTGCTTGGTAGTCAGGTCGCCGTTCACTCGAACGGAGTCACTTGGTGTTGTCAAGGTGGCGGCATCGCTCGATTGGTGCCGACGCGCGAGCT